>CAZWBV010000302.1:1423-3204 GCA_964632225.1 uncultured Gammaproteobacteria bacterium
TGAAGATGACCGCAGGGTATTACAGGCAGTTGCGCAAGGTGACCGTGACGCATTTAAAGAACTTTATCATCGCTATTACGCTAAATTAAATCGGTTCGTGTTTCGTATCACACAGCGTACCGACTTGGTAGAAGAAATTGTTAACGACGCCATGGTCGTGGTGTGGGAAAAAGCAGCGACCTACAACGGAACAGCAAAGGTTTCAACTTGGATTTTTGGAATTGCTTATCTTAAAGCGATTAAAACCTTGCAGCGATGGTCTCGTGTAAATAAGCCGTTAGACAATGATGAGTTGCAACTTGATTCGCTAGCGGATCCGGATAAACAGATACCGAATATACAGCTTGCAAAAGATATACAGTCAACGCTAACGCAACTTCCTGCAGAACAGCGCGCGGTGATAGAGCTTACTTTTTATTATGGTTATTCTTACCCGGAAATTGCAGCCATAGTCAGTTGCCCGGTTAATACGGTAAAAACCCGCATGTTCCACGCGCGGCGCAAATTACGCGAGCTGTTGCCTGATGGCATTGAATGCCCTGAACCGTAGTCTCAGGAGATTATTAAAAATGAAACATAGAGATAATATTTGTCAATTAAAATCGGAACACGACTCTGTTGACGCATTGTTGCCTTGGTATATCAATGGCACCCTGTCGTCAGAAGAAGACAGCCAGGTCGAGAAACACATGGAAACCTGCCTGCAATGTCGTGCCGCCATCACAGAACTTCAAGGCTTGCAGCATGTTGTCCAGCAAAGCACGGACATTGGCCTTGTAGAACAACAAAATTTACAAGGCGTATTATCGCGTATTGAATCGCGTATTGATCAAGCACCCGCTGAGTTGGTGACACGTCGTAAGCATGAACGCAGGCGTGAACCGTTAGCGAAGAAAATCAGCGACTTTTGGGCTGCTTTTATGGCCTTGCCCGGTGGCTGGCGTTATACTGTGGTGGCGCAGTTCTTATTGTTAGTATTGGTCTTCGGAGTCACGTTTGATCGACCTTCTATGGACCCGGTGTTTACAACGTTGAGTGCGCCCACAGAGGAAGCGACAAACAATGTACGAATAAGGGTCGTTTTTGCAGAAGACGTGTTGCTGCGTGATATCCGCAATTTGCTGGTCGATGCGCAGACGCGTATCGTCGATGGCCCAACACCCAGCGGCGTATACATGTTAGAAACAGCTTATGCACCAAACGAAGTATTGCAAGACGTGTTGGATCGTTGGCGCAATAAGGCCTTAGTGAGGTTTGTGGAACCCGTCTCCGGCGTATCTGGCATTGCGGTGAGGAATTGAATCATGAAATATCAGCACCTTAACAACCTGTTTATTCTTTTGGTTCTGCTTTGTGCAGTCTCTCTTGCAGGTTGTACGCATCCTCTTACAAAGTCACCCGTTGATGCGCAGGAGTTCCAGCACTATGCGAAGCATCAAATATTGGTCAATCTACCGGATGCAGATGCTGAAGAGTTGGAAAGCGTCATAAGCAACATCGCGCACGAATATTCGCTTATCCAGGTCAGCGATTGGCCGATTGCAATGTTCGGTATTCATTGTTACGTCTTCGCAGTAAAAGATAACGTGTCACCAGGCCTGGTCGTTTCCCGCTTACAATTAGACCCACGCGTGGAATCGGTACAGCCTATGTATACCTTTCAAGTGCTGGCGACGAAATATGACGACCCCTACCTGAAACTTCAACATGGTATTCAATCTTCACGTGTTGAAGATGCGCATCGGTATGCGACGGGCAAAGGTGTGAACGTCGCAGTGATT
>CAZWBV010000303.1:0-3191 GCA_964632225.1 uncultured Gammaproteobacteria bacterium
TACAATTGCTAATCGGCCATTGACGATTTGCTTACGTGTATCGTTGGTAACGTAAATTCGTTCGATTTTGCTGTCAACTTCAAAGTTAAAAACCGTTTCACCCTCGTCGTCTGCGATACGATTCATTGCTACCAATTGCCTGATCTGTGCCGTAATGGCTTTTCGATTATTTTTTTCAACTTTGTGGAGATTTAATTTTCGATCACGTTCCGTCTTCGTCAAGGTGTCCTGTAGCACTTGTTTTTTTAATTTTTCAGCATCTGCATTCCTGTTTTTAGGTTGTTGCTTTGCTTGTTTGTATTTGGATTTGTTATTCTTATTCACCTTGTTTTTCGATACCAGTCCAGCTTTGAGTAACTGTTCTTGAAAAGCATTTACCATGGTTCATTCTCCAGATGTGGGGTATTCCTTACATTACTAGTGTGGCAGGTGTTAGTGTGATAGATTTTTTAAATTTTCCATTTCTTCGCTGATTGTCATCCAGTCTTCTTCAACTTGTACTAATGTTTTCGCCACCGTGGTTTGCTGTGCCAACAATGTTTTTAATTGCAGCTTGTTGTCTTTATTATCAAGGTCATCGTAAAGGGCGTTGTCTGTTAGCTTAGCCTGGATCGTCTCTTGTTCACGATTTAGTTCATCGATCTGTTTTTCCAGTGTTTTTAGTTTGTTGCGTAAGGGTTGCAATAATTTGCGATTTTCGGCGGCGTCCTGCCGCTGCTGCTTTTTTTTGAAGGCACTATTGGACGTGGACGCGCTATTTGATGCGTTAGCGTTAGCGCTGTTTTTTTCTTTTAGGGATTCTTTTACCCATTGTCGGTAATCTTCCAAATCGCCATCAAACGGCATAACCTTTCCAGCATCGACCAGCAATAATGTGTCGGTGACCGTGCGTAATAAATGCCGGTCATGGGACACGATCACCATCGCGCCGGCATAATCCTGTAGTGCGACACACAGCGCATGGCGCATTTCCAGATCAAGATGATTAGTCGGTTCGTCAAGCAACAGTAGGTTGGGTTTTTGATATACCAGTATTGCCAATACCAGGCGCGCTTTTTCACCACCGGACATCGGTGCAACCGGTGACGTTGCAACATCACCGACAAAGGCAAACCCACCCAAATATTGACGCAATGCGGATTCCGTTGCGTGTGAATCAAGGCGTTGTAAATGCAATAACGGACTTGCCTGACTATCCAATTGTTCTAATTGGTGCTGTGCGAAATAACCGATTTTTAAATCTTTGGCATCGACCCGTTCGCCGCCCTGTAGCTGCAATTCACCTGCGAGGAGTTTAATCAATGTTGATTTCCCAGCACCGTTATGTCCTAACAGGCCAATACGATCACCTGCGGTAATTATCAAATCAAGGTGATCAAGCAGGCGTTTTTTATCATAACCCGTTGCTGCCTTCTCCAACTTCAGCAACATATCCGGCATTTTATCCGCTTGCCTAAAGGTAAAATCAAAAGGCGAATCTACGTGCGCCTGTGCGATCAATTCCAGGCGTTGCAACGCCTTGACACGGCTTTGTGCCTGTTTGGCTTTGCTTGCTTTTGCTTTAAAACGCGTAATAAAAGACTGCATATGGGCCACTTCGCGTTGTTGCTTTTCAAACGCAGATTGTTGGCTCGCCAGTTTTTCGGCACGCCGTTGTTCGAACGCAGTATAGTTGCCGGTATAGAGCGTCAGTGTGCCTTGCTCGATATGGCCAATGAGCGTGGTGATTTTATCCAGAAAGTCCCGGTCATGTGAGATGAGCAATAAGGTACCGGAATAACTGCGTAACCAGTCTTCCAGCCAGATCACGGCTTCGAGATCCAGGTGATTGGTTGGCTCATCAAGTAATAACAAGTCAGAACGGCACATCAGGGCTTGCGCCAGATTAAGGCGCATGCGCCAACCGCCTGAAAACTGGCTTACCGAATGAGTTTCCTGTGAAGTGGTAAACCCCAGACCATGCATCAATACTGCGGCACGACTGCGCGAACGGTAACCATCGATATTTTCCATTTGCATATGCAGCGTCGCCAGGTGTTCACCTGCGTTTTGTTGTTCTGCGAGTGCGATATTTTTTTCAAGTGCCCGCATTTCGACATCACCGTCCATGACATACTCTATCGCGGGCGCATCCACAGCAGACACTTGTTGTGCTACATGGGCAATGATGGTTTTGGGCGGCAATGAAAACTCACCCATATCCGCTTGTAGCTCATTAAGGATAAGGGCAAAAAGGCTGGACTTGCCCGTGCCATTGGCACCGGTTATGCCGACTTTTTGGCCCTGGTGGATCGTGCAATTGACATTGCGTAACAGCTCGCGGGTAGCGCGACGTAAAGAGAGATTTGTAAAATTTAGCATGGTCGTAGTATACCAGTAGTTTGACAACAACCCTGGCTCTTCATTCCTCTTTGTTCTATGGACAGGCCGATTAAAGTCCATCCAGCTTATTCCGATAGTGTCAATGTAAAATATTAATCTATTTGGAGAACGAAAATGGCCCTGACACTGTTTTCCCATCATTTCATGCGTTTAACAGCGATAAAATTTCTAGTGATTTCGATACTGCTTGTTGTATTAGCAGGTTGTGTTGGTACATTACCTAAACCGTCAGATTCCAATAGCTCACTTATTGTGCTTTCTATTCAGGCAGCGAGAACATTGGGTAGCAACTATCCGGATGTGGTAAATATTGTCAGAAAAGAAGACGGTAAATTAATAAAACATACCGCTAAAAATGAAAAGTACTATTATTTTGCAAACTTACTGCCGGGTACCTATCAAATTGATGCTGCGTATTTATCTATAAAAGGCACTTCCTCCAGCTCAACGTCGGGCGCAGTGACAACCACTTTTTCTATGGGATCAACAAATAATTTCCCTTTTAGTGATGAGATTAAAAACACTTCAACAGTGAAGATGAATGCCGGTAATGTGGTATTTATGGGCGATATCACCGCAGAAGGGACATCTAAAATGTGGCCCCCTGGCGCAATCGAGTTTTCAAACGTAAAAATAAGCAAGACGGGTGAGGGTGAAAAGGCGGCATTTGATGTTCTAAAGCGAGATTACAAAGATTCACTTTGGGTTAGTCGTTTTTGATATTCAGTATATAGAGCCCCTCCAATCTGCTGCTGCATCTGGTTGGCAAATTTTCATAAAAAAGGCCACAAAATAAGTGGCCTTCTAAA
>CAZWBV010000304.1:0-1782 GCA_964632225.1 uncultured Gammaproteobacteria bacterium
CGCATTTCAGGTCTCGTCCAAAATCGATTCGCGCACCATCCTGGATCAAATGGGGGCCGAGCAATTATTAGGCCACGGTGATATGTTATACCTGCCGCCGGGTACTGCGGTGCCTACACGTGTGCATGGCGCGTTTGTGGATGACCATGAAGTCCATAAAGTGGTCGCCAGCCTTACGCAGGACAGCGAACCGAAGTATATCGATGAAATACTTAATGGTCCTGATCCGGCTGATGTCGCAGCAGGCAGTTTGCTTGCCGAAGAAGAAAGTGAAGCCGATCCGCTCTACGATCAGGCCGTTTACCTGGTTACAGAATCCCGTCGCGCATCAATTTCTGGCGTGCAGCGTCGCCTGAAAGTGGGTTACAACCGCGCGGCACGCATGATAGAAGAAATGGAAGCTGCGGGCGTCGTTAGCGCGCCACAATCAAACGGTAATCGAGAAGTGCTTGCGCCACCTCCGCGATAACTCGTTAGTGCGTGCTTACCGTTGTACTTTCTGTTGCACTCCCTGTTGCACTCTCTCGCGGTGAGCTTGTTTCTTGCTGCGGGTCTCTGGAAAAATAAAATACTGATTTGGTGCTGCCGTCTTCGTTTTCTATATTGTTGAAATGACCTTCATACCCGAAAATCAACTCGCTGGACGCCATACTGCTAATAAACTGAATTTCAGCCACCTTGTCTGCGTGTGCCACTTCGACCTGGCATGAATCCGTTTCGCATACAGTGGTTAATAAATGGGAATCCATCGGATTGAGTTCATGAAACGCCGCCAGTATTTCTGGTTCACCAATGCGTGTCCATTGCTTGGTGGAAACCGTGTCGTTTGTACTGTCATCTTCATAAACTGCGGTGTTAGAATCATCTTGTGATGTTAACTCTGTGTTCATATCTTCATCGTTAGCGGGTATATTTTCTATTTCTTCGTTATCAATTTCGTTATCAATACTGATATCCATTGCCAATGGCTTTTCATTGGGTGTTTCCAATTCACTGTTTTTTGTAGCCAATTGCAATTGCTGTGCACGTAATTCCTCGGTATTTACTATATAAGCAACAGATTTAATCTGTGGCTGATTCGAGAGCGTAATTATAGCAATCGTAACAGCTAAACCGCTTACTCCCGATATGATACTGTTTTTATGTTTTTTGAAATTCATGGCATTCTCTTCCTTTTATCCTAAATAAATAAGTTGAATTGACTGATTTATTTAGGTTTGTTTCATGTTTTAAAAAAATTCCAGGACACATGCATGCATGTGTCCTGGAATTAAAGTCACGATAACTGTATTATTATTTTTGTTTTTTATTATTGTTGTTGTTATTTGGATTTCAAAAAAACTGTCTTGATGTTGTTGCCAGTGTTAATGTATTTCTTGTTGCAACTGTTCGAGAGCCAGGCCGTCCAGCTTGCACTTTTTCCATTCCATTTACCAAGACATTCCAGACCGGCTTTATCAAATGTGTAAACACCACTATCCGAGCCGTTTTGTTTTACACGTAGTACGGTAATCCAGTTGGTTCCGCCACCTAGGTCATAGCTGCGCCAGCAAGCAGCAGGGATGTTCAGTTTTTTACTGGCATCAAAAACTTCCAACCCATTGGCGTCAAGTTGCCCTTTATTTGCGGGCCAAACAGTTGCCACAGGTTGATAGCTGCCGTCACCATTATATGGCCCGCCATGCGCGGATGCTTTGGCGCATTCGACCGTGACGCTTTTGGTTTTATCGAATGTCCAGAAGGTAAAAGGTACTTGGTCAAACCGAGATTGCATTTGTTGCC
>CAZWBV010000304.1:1792-3185 GCA_964632225.1 uncultured Gammaproteobacteria bacterium
GGGCGACGTAATACAGCCGCTTAACCCCAGAAGTAGTGCGGAGGCCAACAGCAATGACATTTTTTTGAGGTTCCTTTTGTAACGAGAGGTGTAACGAGCGGTGTAACGTGTGGTGTTATCAGCGTTGCTAAAAGTACTGATATCTGTGGTCATTGTAATTTCTCCTTATTATTCTTAGCTAAACAGTTTTCATATAAACAGACCCGGAGCAAACATCAGGTGTGCGTTTATTATGCATGTCAAAATACCTGGTACGTGATGTATACTAGAGAGTCTAAAATTACGCACAGCGCAAAATTTCACTTGGAAAGAGTAATTATTACCAAAATGCAGGACGAACTATTGATGAATTCACAGAGCCAAAGAAAAATGAAGATAACCGCGGCGAATACGAGCACTTTTGTAGCTGCTATTATTGATACAATTATAAAGACAACGGTTGCGACAACCTGCTTGTTGTTGGTCATGTTTGTGCTTGGAGGCCCGGCTCAGGCGGGTGTCGCAAAAGACAAACTTTTTGTTTTTTACAAAAACGTAAAAAGCATGAGCGCCAGTTTTACACAGTCAACGATTAATAGCCGTTTTAAAGCCGCAGAAGAAGCCACAGGAAAACTTGTTATGCAACGTCCTGGCAAATTTCGTTGGGATTACCTTACACCCTATGAACAAATCATTGTGGCAGACGGAAAAAAACTTTGGGTCTATGATAAAGACCTGGAACAGGTGACTGTCAAGCAACTCGATACTGTTATCGGTAATACACCGGCGTTATTGCTCAGTGGCAATGGTTCTTTGCAAGATAATTTCGAAATCGTTGAAATTCAGGATAAATCCACAAACCTTGATTGGGTCGAGCTGTTTCCAAAAGATGAAGAAAGCAGCTTTACCAGCATGCGCCTGGCGTTCAGTGCGCAATACTTGGAATATATGGAACTGGTTGATGGTTTCGGTCAAACCACACGCATCCGATTTACCGATATACAAAACAATCCACAACTAGACGCACAGCAGTTTAATTTCATTCCCCCCAAAGGCGTGGATGTGATCGGAGAAGAATAGGATAGGATTCAGTGCTCTATTTGGTTTTTGTACCAACCCTAAAATGACATATGACACAAACTGAAAAAAACCTGTTTCGCCCACTGGCCGATCGCATGCGTCCGCAATCACTCAATGAAATTGTAGGACAAGATCACCTGTTAGGTGTTGATAAACCCTTACGCAGGGCACTTGAAGCCCATTCGATCCATTCGATGATTTTTTGGGGACCGCCTGGTACAGGCAAAACCACATTGGCACGCATTGTAGCGAACTATGTTAATGCGCAATTTTTATCGATTTCAGCGGTGCTCAGTGGCGTAAAAGATATTCGTGGCGCGATAGAACGGGCGAA
>CAZWBV010000305.1:0-3176 GCA_964632225.1 uncultured Gammaproteobacteria bacterium
TACCACCTTCCTTCATTGATTTAATTTGATTATGCAATAACAGGGTCTGTTCACCGGCCTGCCAAGCATGAGGAATAACCTGACTTGCAGCTTCATCATAGCCAGCAATTTTATCCCAAATAAAGTCCACCCCTGGAGACACCACTAAATAATCAAAACTCAGTGTTTTACCGCTCTTAAGCGTTAATTTTTTTTCCGTTTTGTGTATTTTTGTCACCCACTCATTCACCATATTGATGGAATGTTTTTTCGTCAATTTTGAATAGTCGTGAGTAATATATTTGATCGGTTTGACTCCCGCTATCACCAAATTACTAAATGGACAACTGACATATTCGTTGTGCGGATCAATTAATGTGACGTTCGTGTCTGGCGCATACGTTTTAATATAACGAGCGCAGGTTGCCCCGCCGAACCCACCACCAATGACGACAATATTAGCAGCAGTTTTAGGATATGCATTCTTTAAGAACAGAAAATTTCCTGTGCTAAGTGCAACGGTGCCTGCTGCAACTTGTTTTAACCAATCACGACGAGAAGAATTATTCATAATTTTCTCCATAGCAATTATTATTTAAGCTTGGAATAATATTCTGCAAGTAGCTGTATCTCTTTATCGGATAACGCCTTTGCATACCTGTCCATAATAGTAGATTTTTCTTCTCCGGTTTTGAATCCTTCCATACTTTCAACAATGTCTGATTTTTCTAACCCCCTCAATTCTGGAATTTTTCCAGCTCCCTCACCGACCATGCCATGGCAAGCGGCGCATTGTTTCGCAAGCATTTCAGATTGAGTCATTTCTACAGCCGCGAATAGAACGGATGATGGCAGGATAAATAGCAGTACAGTAATTAATTTTCGTAATGTCAACACGTTTTCCACCCTCGAACACAAACAGTACTTAACGTACTGTTTGTGCCTGAATTTTGATATTGTAATTTTTGAAACTCAAACCTTAAAAATTAACGGCGAGTTGAAGTGTCGTGCGATCATTCGCGACCTTATTATCGGGCACATCCAGTTGATCCCAGTACTCAATAAATGCTTTAAAATTTTCATTAATATAATAGGTCAAATTCAAAGTCAATTCTTGATAACTGTCTTCACCGTCCGCTTTTTCATATTGATCCAAACGAATGATGGGCACAAAGGTTGGCGAACCGGATTTGGTTTTTACTGTGTAAAGATATTGAATGCTGTACGCATTATTTTTCTCTTTTGCTGTTGCGGCGACATTATCATCTTCCGCAGTCAGGTAAGCCGCCTGTAGACGCGAATTGCCGATATCCGCTTGAAAATCAATCCCAGTACGGGAATATTCGCGAATATTATTAATTGGCGGCGTTGCATCAGGATCATCCTGGGTTTCCCCCGACACACCAAAAGCACCGATCATCACATTTTTAGTGATGTCGTATGCCAGCCTACCGCTATATCCACTGCTTTTTACACCTTCAAAGTCTTTCGCCTCACCACTTACGCCAACACTGTAAAATAGACTGTCCACCACACGCCCGGATAATTCAACATTTTGCCTTCGACTATTCATTTTTCCCTTCACATTATCACCGCCGCCAAATGCATTATCGGTCACACCAACCCGGCCACGCGTCACTCGAAATTGACTACCCAGAAACCCGTATGAGTCGCCCCATATCGAAGGTGCAAATGTCATATGGATATTTACCGCATCATTGACGCGATAAGATAAAGCCATATTGGCTAACTCAGCAATAAATTCCACCTCGTCTTCAGCTTCGACTTCAAAAAATGCAGATACTTGATGATTAATAGCGCCCCCAAAAAATAATTCAATTTCTTGTATAGCTCGCAGTTTTCTATCTCCGCTCTTCTTTTTATCGTAAGGGCGAGCCTGAACTAATGCAGAAATCGGAAAAGTACCCAGTTCAGTAATGGAACTTGCTTCTTCCTTCAAATCTTCTTTTAAACGGTATCCACGTTCACGATAGCCGCGCCCTTTTGCATTTAATTGCGGCCAGGCATTATGGCAGTAAGAACACTTCTTATCGTACTTACTTGCAAAAGAAGGGGTCGCATTAGCGGGGATACTTACACTAAAGATTATTATCAATGCTGACATCCCTGTATACATCCCTGTATTAAAAAAATATTTTTTCATCATTGCTCCTTATGAATCTATTATTATCTACCAGTTATTCAAACTACTCCTATTACGAATCGATAAGCTAAATCCTACAGGCTTCTATGTTAGGATTAGGTTAAACCCTCCTTATCAGCTGAAAAACACGCACGTTTATCGGCTTGCCGTTCAATCACACAATCATTGCGCAATAGAACGCGCACCGTAAAATACCCAAAACGAATACATGTCTTGAATAATAGAGGTGTAAGGCGAAAGCCCGTTGAAAGATTTTTTAATACGCTTGCGTGCTCTGTGACACTATAATTATTAATATTATTATCGACACCATTACTAATTCTGACCATTCCAATCCAGAAATAGAATGCCGTGTTTTTTTGCGTATGTTTTTATAATAGCCCCAAAAGACTTAAATAAATCTTAATCTATCCGCCAAGAACAGATTTCGTTGCGATCAAATTAGATTAATTAGTAAATTAGGCGAGATATCAAGAGACAAGTCCGAATTTTATTCTACTATTAATATTATTTAGGATTAGCAGCAATATATCAATCAAGAAAAAACCAACACTCTCTTTTAACCAACACCTAGTTTTACCAGTATCTTGACTAATAAAAAAATCACCATGGCAAAAAAGCAAAGGGTACGTTGATAACTTAACGTAATACAGCAAATTATTAAGCTGTCAGTGGCCCCCGCTAGTCTAGTAACATAGCCTACAAACTATTTCCCCATGAACCGTGAAAAACAAGTTCGCTAATATCCGTGCGAGCACGATCCTCTACTTCTGCCTGCCTGAATTCATCGGGCAAAACAGCCTCTTCAGCCTGATAACCAATCGCCAACATTGACATTGATGTATAATCTTGCGGAATTTCAAAAATAGTCCGCGCTTTATCGGCATCAAATCCACCCATTTGATGCGCAACTAGGCCTAAGGACTCAGCCTGCAACACCAAATTTAACGTTGCTGCGCCGGTATCATAATGCGACCATCGATTGGCACTCCCATTATGGTTAAAATTATTTGCCGCGATGGTGAGAATTAAC
>CAZWBV010000306.1:0-1107 GCA_964632225.1 uncultured Gammaproteobacteria bacterium
TACGAGTAATATTGCAGTCAGTGCGAAACTCGCCACTGTGATTAAATCGAACTAGCCCGCATTTCTCACTATCACAAGGAAGGGGGGGGGGGCAAACTTCTCACCGAATGCCCGTACAATAGAAGTATAATATATACCGGTGGCGATTGAGATTTAGGTGTAACCGCACGCCTAAATCTCAATCGCCATGGGTATATTACTGCACAGGGTAAATTCCTCCATCACAATAACTACCGAATCCATCTGTTAATTGCGTAACGAATTCAGCTTTTCAAAAACGCTATCATGGCGTCGCTTTCTTTTTTTGTGTTCGCAAAGGTATTGCGATGGGGCGCATTGGTCCGGCGCTCGCACCACGGAACTTGAGGGAGGCACCGATAAACGCGAACTCGTAGATCGCGTCCTTCGCCAACTCCTCTAGATACACCAATTCCATGATAGTCACGCCATGTTGGGCGAGCAGGTAAGTGTGCACCGGAATCCAGTTGCCTTCCACTTCGGGCGGAAAGCTCTCAAAACTCAGATTGTCGGCACCCACGCTCATTACGCCCTTTTCTTCTACTAGGAAGCGAGCGGCATCGAGGCTCAGCCCTGGTGGTTTGGACATGAATGTCTTTTCATCGCTATATTGTTGCATCTTACCTGTGCGGATCAGGGCAATATCGCCAGGCTGAAGGTCCACGCTTTGACGCTTAAGCGAGTCGCGAAGGTCATCGGCTGTAACACGATAGGACGGCGGCAGTATCTTCAGCCCCTTTGTCGCAGCAACATCAATCAGTATACCTCGGGCAATGATAGGCGGGATGGTTTCGGCGCCTGCCTTCTTCCATCCCCGGTCGCCCAGATGCGTGTCCACCACGAAGCCGTTCCAGATCTTCCCGTTGAGCCCAAAGTGATTTAATGCATCAATATGCGTACCCATGTGAGTGTACATGGACACGGCATCACCCGTATAACTCACCCTTTCGTTCTTTTTTTTGCCGACGTTGAGTGGATCGTCCACCACGGTGCCACGCGGTGTGTGGGTGAGCCAAAACTGGTAACGCGGATCGCCGATGGCATACCAGCTCGGCATACCGATGTAATATTCAACACCTAAATCGTACA
>CAZWBV010000306.1:1117-3158 GCA_964632225.1 uncultured Gammaproteobacteria bacterium
GCGACAGCACCGTAAAACGTGAGCGGTCGTTCATAAGATTAAATTGCCCAATTTCATCGTCAGGGCCCCAGGCACTTTTTCCCACCTGTTCAGCCGAGGAGCCTGCGCTTGCGCCACAGGTAAAAAACACGGCCAGCGTCAAACTGGGTATAACGTTTGTTAAAGTTACTTTCATCGTCAAATTCCTACTTGTTGCTTGCCTAATGAGCTGATAGTCGAGTCTTATCAATTTCATAATAATTAGTTTCATTTCTATTGATAATCTTGTTTTTTTGAACAATACTGTTCACGAATAGTAACTAATAGAGAGAAACCAAGAGAGAAACCTTGAAAAACCTCACTGATATTGCTGTTTTTGTGAAGGTGGTGGACAGCGGCAGCTTCACTGCGGCGGCGGAACAACTAAAGATGTCAAAGTCAGTGGTGAGCAAGTACGTTACTCGTCTGGAAAACCGGCTGGGGGCGCGTTTGTTGAATCGCACCACTCGCCGTCTCAGCCTCACTGAAGTTGGGCACATCTTCTATGCGCGTAGTCAGCGAGGATTACAGGAACTTGAAGAAGCAAACGCTGAGGTATTTCGCCTCCAGAGCGCGCCGCGGGGTACGTTGCGACTGAATACTCCCATGTCTTTTGGTATCTTGCATATCGCGCCAGCCTTATCTGATTTTCTTTCCCGCTATCCTGAATTGTCAGTAGACATGAATATGGACGACAGAAAGGTAGACCTGGTCGAAGAAGGTTTCGATTTGGCAATTCGAATTTCAGATCTCCCTGATTCATCGCTGGTGGCGCGGAGACTTGGTCCCTGCCGCCATATCGTATGTGCAGCACCCGAGTATCTTCAGCGCCATGGCGTACCGCGTACCCCGAAAGATTTGCGCAAACACAATACCATTACTTACAAATATCAGGCGTCCCCGAACCAGTGGCACTTTCTCACCGCCGAAGGGGGTCACATTTCTGTCCCCGTTTCCGGGTCTATTCAAATGAACAACAGTCTGGCGCTACGCGAAACTCTGCTACGGGGAGTCGGAATTACGCTAACACCGACGTTTGTTGTTGGGGCCGACATCACGGCCGGGCGACTTCAGCCAGTGCTATCCAACTACCACACGCACGTACTTTCCATTTACATCGTCTACCCCCAGCGTCGGCATCTGTCGCCTAAGGTGCGGGCGTTTATTGACTTTATGGCAGCGCGGATCTCTGACTCGCCATACTGGGAACGCGTTGAACCTAAATAAATCAGCGGAGGGGCAGGTCGCTTGTATAAGGAGGAAGAAAACCGGGGTCGGACCAAGCTATCTAATTGAATTCAACGTATTATCATCCCAATAATACTATGAACGCAAACAACGGTTGGATTGATACGTAATCGTCTCACATTGCTGCCATTTCAGCTAACTTTTGGGGTAGGTGAGGAATTCTAAATAATTTTCTCATCCCTTTAGGATAGTGACGGAATTTTTTGTTATTTTCTTGTTCTTCTTGACAAACGAGATCAATATCAATGGCCGAAAATCGCTTTGCCAGGCTCTCGTGCCCGTTGAGTAGTATGGCGAGGTAATCAGGATTCGATAAGTTCTTTACTAACGGCGTATCGGCGATCATGGCTTTTAATGTGTTGCTTAAACTATGTTGTCCGCTTTTTTTCCGACCCTTTTGTTTTAAACATCGAAAGGATCGCTCCATCAGATTATTTGTCCGTTGAGGTTGAATCCAGAATTGTCCAGCCGATGT
Organism: uncultured Gammaproteobacteria bacterium; assembly: GCA_964632225.1. GTDB lineage: Bacteria > Pseudomonadota > Gammaproteobacteria > SG8-11 > SG8-11 > JAADIM01. The sequence continues at coordinate 2,859 of CAZWBV010000306.1, forward strand.
TTCAACCTCAATAGGATCTGCAAATAGCTTATCCCAATACTTATCGATCTGTTTTACCATTTTATGGTAGCTCGTATCGCTTGCTGCCAACGCAATCACTTTATCTGAATGGCGAAATTTCTTTACTCGGCTTTCTATCGTCTTGATATCGTCATCGCCTTCATCGTTGAGGCCTTGACGGTTATCCGGGCTGGCAATTCTCATTGCCTCTCGAAGTATTTCGAAAATTGATATTGTCTCTTGCATACGTAACACTAACTTTTGTAGCGCCGCATCGGTCAGCGTTCGACTCAAAGACGT
>CAZWBV010000307.1:0-3148 GCA_964632225.1 uncultured Gammaproteobacteria bacterium
TCGGTCGGCGTTTTTTTATTGATCATGGCATGGGTGTGGTTATCGGTGAAACGGCTGAGATAGGTGATGATGTTTCGTTGTTTCATGCGGTCACACTGGGCGGTATTTCATCGAGTAAGGGGAAACGTCATCCAACAATTGGTAATAACGTCATGATTGGCGCGGGCGCAAAAGTACTTGGTGCTGTCACCATTGGTAATGATGTGCAAATCGGCGCGAACGCCGTTGTTTTAAAAAACGCACCTGCTGGTTCAACTGTCGTGGGGATTCCTGGGCGTATTATCCCTAAGAAGGGGGCAATAGAGGAAAAATCAAAACAAGCCTGCATTTTAGATTTGTGTCCCAGACTAAATGCGACAAGCTCAACCAAACTGGACCGTCTGCGTTGTAATGAATGTTGAGTTAATGGAGTGTAAAAAATTATGTTAGAAATATTACAGCGAGACAGTTTGCAATTGGGTGGGTTTGCGGGCCTCACAGAACATCGACTGGTAGCCGATCCGCGTGTTTTTGGGTCAGATGAAAATACAACGGGTAGTTGGCAGGGAATAGGGAATTTTGTTTATCTTGCTGACGCACGTTTTATGCCCCACGGGGATACCCGTATGCACGATCATCGCGAAATCGATGTGATTTCTATTATCCTGGAAGGCCGAATAGTACACCAAGGTTCACTTCAGCAAGGACAAAGTCTTGAAGTCAATGATGTTCAGGTGCAACGTGCCGGGGGGGACGGTTTTTCACATAATGAAATTAACCCCGATGACAAAGAAAACAGGCTGATTCAAATTTGGGTATTGCCGGAAACACCCGGTGGGTCAGCGGAATATCGGCATTATAAGCCAAAACGCGGTGAACTCGTGCCTATTTATGGCAGTCACTCTCACTCTCACTCTCAAACTTATTCTTCATCCCAAGCTAGTCGCAAAGAGTTGGAGCAGCAAGGTATCATCGTCGCAAGCACGAATATCGACATAGCCCTGTTGTCATCGACTCAGGCGGTTGCTTTAGCCCGACCGTTTATGGCATATCTAGCGCGCGGAACAGGTTTGGCGAACAACGTGAACGTGAAGGAAGGTGATTTGTTTCTTGATACCAAACTTCACTTTAAAGCAAATGACGATAGCCTACTGATACTCATCTTTGAAGATAAATAGCTGAAGATAAATCGTTGAAAGAAATAGCCGTGATGGCTTTATTAAAAAATATTGCCTTTGCCCAAATTTCCTGAAATAGTGTTTTCAAGACTATTAATATTTGTACCCGAAAATTTGAATACGCCTTGTCCGGTGTTTCCGATTGCGGTATTTTCCGCAAAAATGAACCCTTCTTTTGAATTAATAATAAAACCAGCGCCATAATTCTCTTTAGACATGTTTCTGCGAACGGTGTGTTTGTTTCCGTAGATGGAAAACCCATGCCCTGAACTAGCGCCAGAACTTATTTGTGTGCCATTGTGACTGGCAATATTCTCTTCCACCAGATGCCCTTTGTCAGTATAGGCAATGATAAAACCGTGTTCGTTATTTCTGGCAATATTTTCAGTAATTTTGTGCTCATCCCCTTTTATATTGAATCCAACGCCCATGTTATTTTTTGAAATGTTCCCACTAATTTTTAAATGGTTACTTTCGGCAAGCAGCCCTGCGCCTTTATCGTTTGATTCATTGCGTGCGCCCGTGAGTGTAAATCCCATATTCTTTTGACCGAATACCACGTTATCGGCTTCTATTTTAACAATATCAAGTATCGCGCCATTGGCGTTGAGTATCGTTGCTTCCGCCCCGACCATCGATGTAATCGTGAGCGACTTATTCACCAGGATCAGGCAGTGACAACCAAAACCCAGTTGCGCAGATTCATCTCCTGGATCATCAAAATCACCGTCGTTATTTATATCGCCAAATAAGCCGGGTCCGACAAGGATATGGTCTCCGTCGCGGGCATTAACAATAGCCTGGGTAATTGACCGGCATGCATTGTCTTTCGATCCACAGATTGCGCTGTCAATCGATTTACTCGTCACAAATAATTTTTGGGCGAAACTGTTTTGTGTGAAAACGACAGATAGGAAAAAAGTAAAGCAAAAAATAATTGCCGGACTTACTATTATTCTGGTAGATAACTTAGGTATCGTCATAAGGAATCCCGAATTCAACCCTTTCAACCCTTAAGTTAAGTGCAATTAGAATTTTCAGCGCTAACAGCGTCGTCATAAGCACCATCAAAAATTATTAGGTGTGTTAATACCTAGGTAATTTAAATTGATTTAGGCTTGGCGAGGAATAATAACAGGAGTTAAATAATTAAACTGTATAACAAATGTTCTTTAGGCGAAAAAATTTTAATATTAGAGCGGCTTATTTATCCCATGGTGTTTGGAGTGAAATCGCCGATTGTCACCGAATTGGCGGCACCCTTTGAGATGTCGTTACCCGCGATTTCCAAACATTTACGTATCCTGGAAACCGCAGAACTCGTTCAACGTGAAAAGCTGGGCCGCGTGAAAAAGTCTTCAGTGCGTGGACGAACCCGGAAGAATTAAAACGTTGGTGGGGCCTCGGGGTATGCCGTGCCCTCGGTTGAAATAGATTTGCGTGTTGGTGGGTAGTTTCGTATGAAGAGTCACATAAATTTAGACTATACAAAAAAGAAGGAGGTAGGCCATGGGAAAATATCATGTTTTCTGAAAGCGGTGACGGTGATCAAATGCCTGCTATAAATACTTTTACCAACACCCCTGAAGGCATTTTTCACTATTATAATGCTGAATTGCTATACGCACCAAGTGAAAAAGGCCAACATCCACGACACGCTGATCCTGTTTGGCCGGTGTGGAACTTATTCGACATGACTCCCGAAGGACGAGGTGCCGACTGGTTTCCTAAATTATCTTACGACGGCGAGTAAAATTTATAAGTGACGATAATTTTTCTGCCAAAAAAATAGAAATCAAGTTTGTTGTATGGATAGTCAAAAAATAATTATACAATCTGTATTTGTTTCAATCCACGCACCCGCGAAGGGTGAAACAAACCAATGCAGACAAATACGATGAAATTAAACGAGTTTCAAGAAGATAGGGGGGGGGGGGGGGGGGGGGGGGCGAATGATAAAAAAAAAAAAATTTTTTTTTTTTTTTTCAAAT
>CAZWBV010000308.1:0-3141 GCA_964632225.1 uncultured Gammaproteobacteria bacterium
AAATCAAAGCAGCATTGATGGCGCTGAAAATGGCACACACTATCGCGCTGGTATCCAATTTTTGTTGAACAATATTTATAAAAAAGGCACACGCAATTTAAGAAAATCGTATGGTATAATCAATACTTATTTTTTTATTGAAGTCCAAGAATTGAAAGCTGAAGTGGATTCACTAAACCTTGATATCGGCGGTAAAAGCACGATGATGGGTATTTTACTGGAGTACTAGGAGCCTGTCCGAGAATAGAGAACCTACTGCGGAAAAACCATTTGAGCCAGATTGTCCGATAAAACGCGTTCTTTTAATAAGAGAATATACCCAATATTTGCCTTATTTTATCGAAAAATCTGACTAAAATGGCTTCCCCTCGCAACGATTTCTATTCTCGGACAGGCTCCCTCAACATTTATTCCACATCCTGAGAATCAATATAACTGAATATTTTATTTTTCGCCTGATCATAGTCGTCCTGCGATAACACCCCGAGTGTCGTTAAGCGCCGCAGCATTTTCATCTCCCCAGCTTGCAGGTTTTTTGCTGAAATCGTGTTGCTTTCCATTTCTGCATTAATTTTATTATGTAACTGATTAATAAACTCATTAAAATACTTTTTATCCGGCTTGCCAAACATTAATTCTATTAACGGATAATTGCCGTAGCGGGTATAAAAAACCTGATTATGTTCTGTTTTTAATAACAAAAAATAGACCGCGCCAGCAGCCAACAATAACGAGACCAAACAAATTAATATCAAATAAATTGTACTTTCCAGACTGAAGTCCCACACCAAATAATAAACGGCGCCACCGCCAATCAATAAAAATACGATTGCCAACGCCAGCCAGTCCCAGGCAATTCGTAAAATCCGCGAACTGTCTGGCAACAATGAAATTAACGCGATAGTGTACTCAGTCGTTCCTTTGTTATCTTTGTTAACGACGCGCAGGTATTTATCATTATAAAGCTCAAATAACCGCTCTCTTTTAAACAGATCAATTTGACTGCAACTCATTTTAGCGGTTTTATCCATGATACTGTGCTTCATCCCCTGGTTGGAATAGATACAGTAGACTAAATCGACTCTTTACACTTAAGCTTGAACACAGGGAAGATTAACGAACCGGGAGGATTTGCTATCCTTTTACCGATAAAATACGCTACCTGTAAATAAGCTGGACGTTGCTTTTCATTGTGCAATCAACAATACTATCGCTTGAACTACCGACAGAATCAACAATTGTTTTTTCGATTGGGGTATCGCGCTGATTTTCGCTCAATAGATCATTCAAACGATCCAGCAAAACCTGCGTGGGACTGACACGCCACGCCTTCCCTAATATCAATGGTGCATCCGCTGAATTACTTTTATATTGAATAACAACCGGACAACGACCATTGCAATGCGCTGCCAAAATATTTTTCAGCCGACCAATAAAGGATTTATCCATTAACTGGATATCCAAATGAAGAACCAACCTCTTAGCATATAACGATAACGCACTGTCGAAGTCATATATATCTTTTATATTCGCTCTGTATTCATCGGTTCTCCTGTCCTTCCCGACCTCTCCGGTGACGACAATGAGTTTATCCTTGAGCAGTAAATCGTAATAAAGCTGATAAATCTTCGGCGGCACAGAAAACTCGACCGACCCACTGCGATCGTTCAGCGTAATAAATGCCATTCGATCGCCACTTTTGGTACGAATGGTACTCATTGGAAAAATCAAACCGGCAACGACGAAACTGTACTCGCTTGTTAGCTTTAATTCAGCGGTACGTACAGTGGTTATATTTTCTAATTCAGCAGCGTAGCGATTCATTGGGTGCCCGGTAAAATAATACCCTAACGTTTCTTTTTCACCTGCTAAACGCTCTTCTTCGCTCCACATTTGTTTTTTCACATACGGTAATGCTTTATCCGATGTCTGCTCACTGGTGTCGACCGGCATATCTGTTACACTGCCGAACAAATCATTTTGCCCGCTATCCTGATCATGTGCGTACTTTTCCGCTAATTGGGTCGCGGTCGATATAGTTGCGATCATCGTGGCCCGATTTGCACCCAGTCCATCCAACGCCCCCCCCCGAATAAGCGCCTCTAATGTACGACGATTAGTCTTACGTAAATTGATGCGTTGACAAAAATCAAAAAGATGCCTGTACGCACCGTGCTCGCTGCGTTCATTGACAATATTTTCTATTGCGCCTTCGCCTACGCCCTTGATAGCCCCTAATCCAAAATAAATTGTGTTTTCATCTTTGACAGTAAAACGGTAAGCACAGGTATTGATATGCGGAATTAATATCTCCAAGCCCATATTATGACACTCAGTAAATAACATGGCTTCCTTATCTGTGTTGTCCATATCAGATGACAAGACCGCACACATAAACTCAGCAGGATAATGCGCCTTCAACCAGGCTGTTTGGTACGATACTAACGCATAAGCGGCAGAATGCGATTTATTGAATCCATAGCCCGCAAATTTCTCCATCAAATCGAAAATATAGGTCGCTGTTTTTTCGATGACACCGCGTTCAACCGCGCCCTTGGTAAATATGCTACGTTGTTTTGCCATCTCTTCCGGTTTTTTCTTACCCATAGCACGCCGCAACATATCCGCTGCGCCTAACGTATAACCCGCTAGTACTTGTGCAATTTGCATCACCTGTTCTTGATAGAGTATGACGCCGTAAGTTGGCTTTAATATGGGCTCGATATCAGGATGAGGGTAATCGACTTTGGCACCGTGTTTTCGATCAATAAAATCGTCTACCATCCCCGATTGCAACGGCCCAGGCCGGAACAGTGCGACCAACGCAATAATTTCGTCAAATGAGTCGGGACGCAGCCGCTTAATGAGTTCTTTCATGCCACGTGATTCCAACTGAAATACCGCAGTGGTCGCACATGCCTTTAATAAATCAAAAGTTGCTTTATCGTCAAGCTCGATCGCGTTGATATCAAGAACTGGCTCACCGCTTGATTTGTTTTCATCGTTAATTGTCTGTATTGCCCAATCAATAATAGTCAGTGTACGCAAACCAAGAAAATCAAATTTGACCAGACCGACAGATTCCACATCATCTTTATCAAATTGGGTTACCAGCGCGCCGCCACCCTGTTCACAATACAG
>CAZWBV010000309.1:0-3117 GCA_964632225.1 uncultured Gammaproteobacteria bacterium
GCGCTTTATTGCAGAGCAACTTATTTGATGTTGCATGGGAAATGCTAAGCGATGTATATTGTGCAAAAGTGCAATTACCAAAAAATGTTGTCGCATTTCCAGGAAAACATAAAAAAAACGTCAGTGGGTGATCTACACCCTCTGGAGCTGCTCTGGAGCTCGTTATTGGACCTACTCTCCATAAGAGAACTATAGCCGAACCACTTGTCAGCGTAAACCCGATTGACCCACCGCAATAGATTTGGAGCATGCTTTCTATACACGCTTTCAGACGACCTTCGCCTTACCCTTGTGCATGCCAAGGTTATAAAACTTATCGACTCCCTCAATAGTAACGTCCACTTGTAATTGGTTTCATTCTCAATAATTAGCTAAAGGATCGAATGTTATCGGCATTTGCGAAACCCGAACTAGGGACTATAGTAAGGAGGAAGTTGGGCGCTATTTGGATTGCATTCCCCGAAGATTATACGGCATCCCTATATAAAGTTACCTTTAAGTAATGCTTCGTTCGTATTACTTGACGAAACACGGACTATGTATCGAGTACCGGTACCCCTATTAAATTATGCTTAATTTTCAAATATATACAGAGGGACACGTATTGGCGACCGCAGCAAACTTGATAGCAAACACGAAAACAACTCAACATCTGCTGAATTCCACCGTTTTTGTCACGAAATTCTCACACCCGCGTGTGCTAAATAGAGGGCGATTACTTTACTAATATGATGCTCATAAGAATAATTAAAAGAATGAAGCCTAAGCAATTTTCCAGAATATTTCGCCTAGGGATAAGGCAAAAAGTCCTGTTGGTCCTGATTACCGTGCTGTTATCAGCCCTGAGTATCAGCGGCTGGTTGGCGCTGGAAAAAGAAAAAGTAAACCTGCTCAAAGAAATCGACCAACGGGGTTCTGACATATCGCGTTTTGTATCCAAATCACTGGCCTTTAGCGTTATCGGATACGACTACCATACAATTCAGTTATTACTGGATGAAATTACCCTTTCAGACGATATTGAATACGCTAAAGTGGTCAGTAAGAAAGGCAATACGATGGCCGAATCAGGTGACATGAACAATCTATCGCCTGCTAATATCGTTTTATTCACCGAAGACATTATTATCCATCAGGAAACTGTCGGCCAGCTCTCGCTGGGCCTCAGCACCAAAAAAACACTGGCACGGCTCGAATCACAAAAATTTTCTTTGCTCACGCGCGAAGCCTTGATCATCCTGTTAATCGCCATTGGCGAATTTATCGCCTTGTCATTTTTGATCATCCGACCAGTCGCGATCATTAGTCATTCGCTTGACAACAATATCGATAAAAATGGTCAAATCACCGGGGATATCCCTCTTAATACAAAAGACGAATTCGGACAACTGGCGGCGCAGTTTAATCAGTTGCGCCTGCAATTAAATAACGCCAACCTGGCCTTGCAATCAAAAATTGAAGTTGCTGATCAGCAATTGATTACCACCAACCAACAACTCGTAAAACAATCTGAGGAATTGAAAAAAATGTCGGTCACTGACTCGCTTACTGGGTTATACAACCGTCGACATTTTGAAGACTTGATGGATACGGAAATCGCGACGTCGATTCGCTACGGCGATAAAAATAGTCTGCTTATTTTCGACATAGATCATTTCAAACAAATTAATGATAAATACGGCCACCAGGGTGGTGACATCGTACTTAAGGAATTTTCCCATCTTATAAAGAAGTACATCAGAAGCAGCGATGTATTATGTCGCATCGGTGGCGAAGAATTTGTTGCCTTCTGCAAACGTTCCAATCATCAAAGCGCAATAGATATTGCGGACAAAGTACGTCAATATATAGCTCAACACCCGTTTTATCTAGGCAATCAAAAAGCCTATATAACAACCAGTATTGGTGTCGCTACGTTTCCCAGTAAAAACGATGGCACTAATAACGACCTGTATAAACATGCTGATGCAGCACTGTATTACAGTAAACGCAACGGCCGAAATCGAGTAACACATTATGATGATATTCCGATGGAAAAATGTAAAATCAAAGAACGAGTTTTAAAACCCGTACTATAATGGAGAAAAGGAAATGCTCGATAGTATCAAACAATTATTTATACTCCCCCTGCTTGTGTTCATCATCCCAACCGCCTCTTTAGCTGATAACTCTCAGGCCGATGGCTCTCAGGTCGATAAGCGCGAAATCCTGTTCGGATCGGTCGCGATGGATATACCTGCTGTTATGCATGAGCGGCTCACGCCCTTGATAAACTATCTTAGCAAGGTACTCGACAGGCCAGTCTCACTAAAGTTATCTCCAAACATGGGCGCAGCAATCAACGAAGCAGCCAAGGGCACTGTAGACCTGGCCTACCTGACGCCTGTTGCCTACCTCAAAGCACATGAAAAAGGGGGCGCACAACTCATTGCCAAAACAGTCACCAAGGGAAAAGCCTCATTCAAGCTCATGATTGTCGTAAAAGAAAACAGTCCAATTAAAACAGTCGCCGACTTAAAAGGGAAAAGTTTTGCCTTTGGTGACAAACGCGCACTATTGCAAAGGGCCACGGTTGTTGGCTCAGGCATCAAACTGGAGGATCTGGGTGAATATAAATTTATTGGTCATTACGATAATATTGTTCGCTCTGTCATCAGAAACGATTTTGATGCTGGCATTCTAAAAGACACCATGGCCTATAAATGGAAAGATAAAGGCATTCGTATCCTGTATGAAACGCCTGACTTACCGCCATATAACATAACCGCCAGCAAGAACATTGACCCGATTTTGCTGGCCAAATTGAAAAAGGCCTTTTTAGAGCTAGACGGCAACAACCCGACACATTTGCCGATCATCAAAGCAGTCGATAAAAAATATAATGGATTTGCGGCAACATCTGATGCGGAATACGATGTAATCCGCAAATTGATTGCACCATTTGTTAAATAATAATCTGAATAGGCCGCAGTCCATCAGAGAACAGGCTCTGTTCTCTGATGGACTACGCGCCGTGTAGAATATTTTATTTACAACTATCAACGATATAACTAACACCTCGAATAGTGCGTATAAACTTGCTACCGAACCGCTTACGAATATGGTGAATACGCACAC
>CAZWBV010000310.1:0-3109 GCA_964632225.1 uncultured Gammaproteobacteria bacterium
TAATTTCTCCATTGATCTCCATATCACGAGCAATGGCATCATAGTCGATATAGTAACGTAGAGTTTCAGGTATCTCGGTTGTTTCGTTGATAAGATCGTAGGCGTAATCGCTTGCTGTCCCATGGTGAAGGCAAACATTTTCATACCGATCCAGTGCATCAAGAAGACTAAAACCGCAATCAAGAAGGAAAGTAATTTGTGTAACTTCGATTTCGTCAAGATCATCCAGTTCTTCGAACCAGAGTTCCATGTCGCCCTGTCCTAAATTGGCTGCCCTTGCGAGACTGGCAAGATGATCTTCGCCGTTAATAAACTGGATTTCAACTTCTTCACAGCCTTTTTTGTTGAGTTGTTCCATGCCACGCTCGTAAGTTTCAATGCTGCCGAAGTAAAAGCCGGTATGTTCGATGGAGTATGGTTGTGCGTAAAATTCGGTCATTGTTTTTATCTCCTGTATTTGTGAAATCGTGGCTTCACGGCAAGCGCGGAAACAGGAGGAACGGAAAGCCCGGAAACCGTTATGGTGCGGCCCGCAGCCTGAGGTCTTATCCGAGTGAGGACACGGTGACAGTTGGAGCCAAAGGAAAGGCTTGCAGTGACGACGACCGCGCTATCGTAACCACATTGAGATTTCATTAGCAGGGGATTTTAATGACTGGAGCATTGCGCCAACTATGATTTACGACCATAATTCAAAGTGGCCCTCAAAGCGGACTAAGAAGCAGCACAATAAGGCTTATAAATAATGTAACTATATGATATATAGAAATTTAATTATGTTTTAATGCGGACTAAGAAGCGGTCAAAAAAACGGACAAAATGAACATAATAGATAGAGCCGAGCAAACGCCAATGATGGAGCCACTCTTGCTCTCGGAGGGATCGAGACACCGTGGAAAACTCACCGATTTTGCAGTCGAACTGGCAGCACGGTCTGCGGGTTTTCGTCGGAGCCTGCCCGAGGGCGTTCTCACCGCGCTTGCCGATCTGATCAGGTCTATGAATTGCTATTACAGCAATCTTATCGAAGGCCATGACACCCACCCGATAGAAATAGAACGCGCACTGAATGGCGACTACAGCACCAATGAAGAACAACGAAATCTGCAACTCGAAGCAAAGGCACACATCACGGTACAACAATGGATAGATGAAGGTGGACTACGTAACCGAGCAACCACAAAAGAGGGGATATGTGAAATACACCGGCGCTTTGGCGAGCTACTGCCAGATGAACTTCTATGGGTCGAAGACACCGACAGCGATGACCGTATGCAGATTATACCGGGCGAAATCCGCAAGCGTAATGTAAAAGTCGGTCGGCATATCCCGGTAAGTCCCGGCGCAGTGCCACGTTTTCTTGAAAGATTCGAGGACGTCTATAGTGGTCTGGGGACATCGGACAGCATTATCGCCACGGCTGCTGCACATCACAGACTACTCTGGATTCATCCCTTTGTCGATGGAAACGGTCGTGTGGCGCGACTGATGTCCTATGCCATGTTACTGGAAACACTTGATACAGGCGGGATTTGGTCAATTGCCCGTGGCCTGGCTCGTGATGAGAAGTCATATAAAGGTCATCTGGCAGCGTGTGATTTGCCACGGCGAAACGATCTGGATGGAAGGAGCAATCTGAGCGAGGAGGAACTGGCTTCTTTTACATTATTCTTCCTGAAAACCTGCCTTGATCAAGTCAAATTTATGGAAGAGCTAGTTCAACCGGATCGCCTGCGTAACCGTATTCTGATATGGGCTGAAGAAAAAACACGTGCCGGATCAATTCCGTCAAAAGCTGGAAGTGTTCTGGAAGCTATTCTCTACAGGGGCCAATTACCGCGCGGCGAAGTTGCTGGTATACTTGGCTCAAGTGACCGCCACGCACGACGTGTCGTGGCATCTCTGACCAAGCGCAGTATTTTAGTTTCGGAAAGTACACGCGCACCATTGCGCCTCGCTTTTCCAGCCAAACTTGCGCAACGCTGGATGCCTGGGTTGTTTCCAGAAAAATCGGATTAGACTAATCGAGATCACATTATGATAAACAATTCTATATCATTAAAACCGAATTTGGAAAAAACCTCTGTCCAATCTCAATTGAATGTGCCACCACAGGCATTTCATTTTTGTGTATATCCATCCGTATATGGACGGCAACGGACGTATGGGGCGTTTTTTAATGAACACGATGCTGGCGGGAGGCGGATACCCATGGACCGTCGTTCCATTGGAAAAACGGGATACCTATTTAACATTAGTCCATTGTTTAAGCTCGACGATGATAGCTGTATCGACTTTATATTGATCCTTACCGGTGAGAATAAAATCTATGCGATTGGACGAACCCGGAACTTCGTATTCGATGGACACGCCTACATTGTCCGGTATGGATTTGTCACCCAGGATGTTTCTCATATACATCATGGAGTTTTCCCATGAATTGATCTCTGATTTTCCGGTAGATTTACCTAGCGAAAGTTTAAACTGTTGTAGAATTTTGTCAGCTATTGCATTTGATACAACATCATCAATAAATTCAAGTTTGGTTGAGGCATAAACAATCACGACACTATCCCTTCATTTTTTATTATTCGTATTCAGTGGATTTTTTGTGTTGTCCTTTCACCTTCGCTACCGGGTACTTTATTTCATTGATTTGCATCTTTTTATCTACAGCGTTTATTAAATCGATATTTAACTTATCAGCAATTTTAATTAGATAAATTTGAATGTCAGCAAGTTCTTGTTCGACTTCACTCAATTTATTTTGTGACAGGCTTTTTGATTGTTCTTCCGTCAACCATTGAAAATGCTCCACAAGCTCAGCGGCTTCAACGATAAGTGCCATAGATAGATTCTTAGGTGAATGGAACTGGTCCCAGTCACGCGCTTGTGCAAACCGTCGTAATTTTAGTTTCCGTTCGTCTAATTCACTCACTATTGTCTTCCAATGTATTTTGCAATCCGCCAAAATTTGTAATCTTGCAACAACCCCAATTCAATCACCAGCTACAATTCCAAAATCTTAAAACAATCAAAATGAAAAAGTTAGTTTCCCTACAAGACTTAGGTAACCATACAAGCAACTTGACCCCCCAATTGACCGTAT
>CAZWBV010000311.1:0-3105 GCA_964632225.1 uncultured Gammaproteobacteria bacterium
CCAGCCTAGTTGTTGTGTGCCGAATTTTCGGGCGATTTCGATGGCATGTTTATCAAACGAAATTATAACGCATTGGTTTTTAACGGGCGCAATGATGCGGATGATTTTTTCTAATAATTCTTCTTTGTTGAATTGCTTTAGACTTGCTCTCTTAATCTCCACGAATGCAGTGATGTTAGGCCATGTGCTTATCAGCTTTACCACTTCTTCCAAAGTGGGTATAAAAACATTGTTGCTTATTGTGGTGCTTATATTGTCGGATTCTTTATCGGGGGCCTTATTGTATGCCTTGTCAAATTTTTCGGGGTTGCCCACGGGTATTTGCTGTGCTTCCAGTGAAGTAATATTAAATATGGATTTGTCTATGCCTGCGGTTCTTAAAAGATTGCTATCATGTATTACGACAGGTATGCCGTCCTTGCAAAGTTGCACGTCGAATTCGATATATGTTGCGCCGCTATTTAATGCTGTTTCAAGTGCGATAAGCGTATTTTCAGGATACTGTTTAGAGGCGCCTCGATGGGCGATCAGTCCAGGTACTTTCATTGTTTTGCTGTTGTCTTGTTTTTATCTGTAGAGTATTTAACAAGCGTTGTGCGTAGTTGTGAGGTAAAAATATTTAACGCCTTTTCTCCAATAATTTTGTTGGTCATAGCGGGTTTCTCAACGGAAATATTAATGGGCCAATCATGTTCTAAACGAATTTTTTGATTTTTATCGATTAAAATTATTTTTAATTCACCTTTGGTGTTATAATAATTATCTTCTTCCCGGTTATTGTAATCTAATATGAGCCTGGCTTGTAATACAAAGTCGGCTGATTTTGTTGGGTCTACCGTTATTCCCGTCAGCTTTAGTCCTTTGGTAAGTGCTTTTTTAATTTTTTTGGTATCGTCATTTATCACATGTGGTTTAATGCGAATTCTGTGTAACAGTTTTTTAAGATCATCATTTAGTTTGGATATTCGCCAGACAGGTGTCACGGGTTTGCCAGTGGGTTGGATTTTATTGAGCGCTTGTTGATAGGCGAATCGTTCTAGCTGTTTGTCAAGCGACTGACTGGCGTAAATTAATTTTTGAAGTTTGTCTCTTTCAATAGCGGCATTGTCTATGATCGTTCGCGTACTGTCGTCTAATTTAGATATTTTCTTTTTAATTGCGGTATAGGCTTGTTTGCGAGGTAATGTAGCGAAAACATGGTGGTTCGATGTCACGGGATTTTGCCAGGTATCAATGATTTGGATTTCACTTAGTAGTGCATCCGTACTGGTTACGTACGTTCTGGCCACAGTGAGAAATGGAAAAATGTCATTATTTAATGCGATGTTAAATTGCCTGGCGATATCTTTGCGTGCTTGCGTTTTGGCTTCGCGGAGATATTTGTGATTTCCCTGTCCAGTGATATAGGTTCGCGAAGAATAACGCGCATTGTCACCGGCAACCCAACCGGGTTCTATTCTATTTGTTTGTCCTGAAGTACAAGCGGTGAGCAAAAAGACAAGTACTACAAACAGAATTATGTGGAATAGCCTCATTGTGTTTACCTTCCCGAAAAATGAATCAGTATGTGTTAGGGTTATCGATTCCTTTATAGAGGGTTTGTTGGATTCAAACAACTAATGTTAGGTGAATAGTTAAGTGAATATTTGCTGTGCTTAACTATTACGAATACCTATGAACTATTTCAAATACGTTATTGTGACTATTGTAACTACAGTGAAATGCTGCATTAATTTAACATAATATATATGGTTGTTGTGAATTGATTCACGCTCTGTGAGAAATACGGGCTAGAAAAGAGCAAACTGGCGAAATTATGCCTGTTTTGAGTGGCGCGGCCAAATTAATTTGGCCTACCTATGGCGTGGTGTATATTTAAGGTGTTTTTCGTATTAAAATTCTCGGATTGTTGGTTAGGCTTCTTAGCCATTAAAATTAGCCATTAAAACGCTGCTTATACGAACGAGGGGATGTGGGGAATGAGAGGAATGAGAGGAATGAGACAAGTTACTGGCTCCAGATCTAGGGAGTTCTTATTATCGCGAAGCGGGCTATTCGGTGTTTTGCTGATAGCTGTTTTAACGGGTGTCGGGGGTTTTTCATCTGCAGTTGCGGGCCCCACGCCAAAATGGTTACTTGAGTTTGAAAAAAAATGTGAGCGCGGCTCGATGCTTGATTGCCAGAATGCGGCACGTGCTTTTGCCAAGGGTGGATTTGTACAAAAAAGAGCAGAGAAAGATAAGAAAAAAGCACAATACTATATCCAACGGACACAGCAAATGGGTCAGCAAGGGTGTGATAATAACTCAAATTTGGCGAATTGCCATTTATTAGGGCTGATGTATTTCGAAGGAGGCGCAATTAACCGTGATGTAACAAAAGGAATGTCACTAATTAATAGTTCGTGTGAGGCAGGATATGATGGGGCCTGCCAATGGCTATATAATAAGGGGGTAAGATAGTCTTAAGCTTGGGGATGCGATGGGCAAGATAGAAATAGCTATCTTGCCTTGCCTGTTCACTGGGTGGGTCTTTGTTAGGAAAACGCTACACGTATATACCGGAGTTAAGCGTTAAGTTAAGCTGGTCGCGCTTGTTTTGCTGCTTTGGCTTTTTCAGCATCCGCTTCGCTGTAAGCACTACCCGACCATAGCATGTCATAAGCAATTTCTTCGTTGCCATTTTCGCATACTTCCAGGACTCGCTCGAATAAAGGTTGGAATGTATCGCTGCGATGAGACGCTTCGTGATTATTAAACGAATCCCAGAAGGTAATAATCAGCGCTTCTTTTCCTTTTAACGAACTGTCTACGGCTTGGCCAATAGTGCTGCCTTCATTTGATATTTGGCCGCTGTTTAGGCAGACCAGACCACCGACGAAACCTGTTGTTGAGTGGTAGGTTTTGACGTTTTCACACAACAACGCGACGCGTTCTTCCAGGTCTTCAACGTTGTATTCCGGTTTTAATATGACGCGATTGACAGTGACAACGCCGTTGTGGGGAAAGTTAGGGATGAGTCCGCTCATGGCCGGGGTTACCTCCGAGTTAAATTCAAATTAAAAAGAATATAAGTAATTGGTAATATAATAAATTAGCATGGTAA
>CAZWBV010000312.1:0-3091 GCA_964632225.1 uncultured Gammaproteobacteria bacterium
TTGCCACTAAGAGGCTATTTGCGATGATATTCAGCCGGTTCTTAAAAATATTGACAGTCGCGGCGTTCTCCAGCCTGGTAGCCGGGATACTGCTTACGTTAGTACAGCAATTTCAAGTGGTGCCACTCATCCTGCAAGCTGAAGTCTATGAGCAAGCTGCGCAAGCCACAACAGCAGCTCCGTTACCTGAATCTAATGAGACTGGGTTTGCGGACAGTGCGCATAGTCATATACAACATCGTCATATACAACATCGTCATGTACAAGTAGACAGCGATGAATCGTGGCAACCAGAGGACGGATTGCAACGACATCTTTTTACCGCATCTACAAATGTTGTTATTGCACTTGGTTTTGCGTTGTTATTGGGCGCAGTGATGACACTGCGTACTGCAAAACTTAACTGGCGATCCGGCTTGTTGTGGGGACTGGGGGGATATGTCGTTTTTTTTATTGCGCCGTCTTTGGGTTTGCCGCCGGAAGTACCTGGCACACAAGCTGCGGAGCTGGTAAGCAGACAACTATGGTGGGTGATTACGGTGGTTTTTACTGCGTCTGGCCTGTCGCTCTTTGTTTTCAATAACCGCTTCGCCATCAAAATTATCGGCGCTGCGTTACTCATTGTGCCTCATGTGATCGGTGTACCACAACCTGAGGTGCACGGTGGCACCGCGCCTGCTGAGCTGGTGCATGCGTTTATTCTTGCCACCGTGATTGCGAATGCCGTATTTTGGCTGTCGTTGGGTGGGCTGTACGGCTTTTTTCACCAAAAATTGGCGAACTGAGTCGATGGGCAAGGTGTGGTTTGTCGGTGCCGGACCGGGTGACCCGGAGTTGATTACGGTCAAAGTCCGCGATTTGATCGCTGATGCTTCTGCGATACTTTATGCCGGATCGTTAGTATCGGAAGCGGCCATGCGCTGGGCCAGAGAAGGTTGCGAGATACAGGACTCTAAGGGAATGGATCTTGATGCGATTACCCATTGGCTTATTGATATGGCCGGGCAGCATGACTCTGTGGTGCGTCTACAAACCGGCGATCCGACGCTTTATGGTGCTTTGATCGAGATGGTGCAGCCGTTGGACGGGCAGGGGATAGAAGTGGGCGTGGTGCCTGGCGTGTCGTCGGCAATGGCGTCCGCAGCAGTTGCGGTGCAGAGTTTGACTTTGCCGGAGGTCACGCAAACGGTTATATTGACCCGTGTTGCAGGCCGCACACCCATGCCTGATGGGGAATCACTTAAGGCACTTGCGGAGCACCATTGCACTGTTTGCATTTTTCTGTCGATTACATTGTTAAAAAAAGTACAAAATGAATTGCTTGCTGCGGGATGGCATGAGGATTCGCCAATACTGGTTGTGCACAAAGCCAGTTGGCCAAGTGAAGAAAAAATTATCCACGGCACGCTTCGTGATATCCGTGAAAAATGCCAAACTGAAAAGATAAATAGTCAAGCGATGATTATTGCCAGCCCGGCCACAGGTGCGCGACAGTGGTCGAAATTAAAAAAATCGAAACTTTACGACAAGGGTTTTACACATCGCTATCGTAAAGCCAATTAAAAGAAAAAGTTAAAAAAAAAGTTTGAAAACTACAATTATGGAAACATCGATATTACTGGTCGGACATGGCTCCCGTTATCTACCCGGTAACGAGGAAATCAAACAATTTTCCAATAAATGGCAGAAAATGAATCCACAATGGCAAATTGAAACTTGCTTTATCGAATTTGCCGATGTCTTACTTGACCGTGGCCTGGACAATGCCGCCCAACGCAACGGGCGAGTCATCGTGGTGCCGCTGATCCTGAATGCGGCTGGCCATGTGAAGATGGATATTCCTCAATTCATCGCGGTTGCCCGTGAGCGGCACCCCCATGTTGAATTCATTTATGCGCGTCATCTCGGTGCAACAGAATCTGTGTTCGATATTTTGCAACGAAATCTGCGCAAAGTGCTGACGCAAATGGATATGCCAGACCCAAAGACCAGTGGCGTTATACTGCTTGGACGTGGTTCTTCCGACCGCGTTGCCAATGGCGAGATAGCTAAGATGGCGCGCTGGCTGTTTGAGGAAAGTGACCATGAACTCATCGATATTGCGTTTACCGGTATCACCTATCCACGCTTGGAAACGGTTATGCAGCGTCAAGTGCAATTAGGTATGATGCAAATCGTTATCCTGCCATATTATCTGTTTACTGGCACGTTGATCGAGCGTATTAAACTTCAGGTTGAACGGCTGAAAAGACAGTATCCGCACACCGTCATTGCACACGGCCATTATTTTGGTTTTGAGGACGAGATCTATTCTGTATTAAATGAGCGAGTTGCAGAAGCCAGCGGCGATGACATTGAACGCACAATGATGGAGTGCGACGGTTGTCGTTACCGCAAAGAAGCGGAAGGGGAGTGTCATCATCATCACGACAATCATCACACAGGCCAGCGTCACGAACATAGTTACGAGCATAGTCACGAATATAGTCATAAGCATAGTCAAGCACATAACCAAGGCGATAATCGCTCGCATCAAGAGATAACAGTATGAGCAATGTGATTACGGAACAACTGACACCAGCCGGGCAGAAAATCGAGCATGACTCTTTTGCGATAGTCGACAAGGAAACTGGAGCACACCATTACCAGGCGGATCAATGGCAGATAGTGCGCCGTATGATTCATGCCACGGCTGACTTTGAGTTTAACGGGTTGACCCAATTTCACCCACAGGCGGTCGCGGCAGGACTGATTGCTATCGCTAACGGCGCTAATATCGTGGCCGATGTCGAGATGATTTGTGTTGGTCTGTCGCAACCGCGCCTCGCTCACTTTGGCGTCGGCACGCATCACTTTATTGCCGATGAAGACGTAATCGCCCAGGCAAAAATCGAAAATACAACGCGTGCAGTACAAGCTATGCGCAAGGCGCACCAACAGGGCCTGCTCAAGGGTAGCATCGTGGCTGTGGGTAATGCGCCTACTGCGCTGTTGGAAATCGATCGTCTTATCCGCGAGGAGAACGTAAAACCGGCACTGATTGTTGGCATGCCGGTGGGTTTTGTGTCGGCTGAAGAGTCGAAGAACACGG
>CAZWBV010000313.1:0-3089 GCA_964632225.1 uncultured Gammaproteobacteria bacterium
CGGTAACGCATTGCTCTTCAACCTTCGGACTGTGTAAAAACCCCGTTGCCCAACCAGTGACATATTCACTATTTACATTACCTTTCTCCATTTTATCAATGGTATCGTAGTAAACATTACTCATAACTATTCTCCACTCTTCTTTACAAAACAAGTTAGAAGTACAACCCAAAACTTTTCTCTAGAAAATTCTTTATTAATTCGTCTTCTTAAAAATTAACGTACCGTGTAATATAACAGTAAATTAGATTACTCTAATAATAACTAAAGAAAAATATTTTTCAACTTTTATCCACCTAATTACAATGACCAGGTCACCCGATAAATAATTCTACTACTGCTTTATGTACTTGCATTAGAAGATCAAACGAAAATTGAATAGAAATCAGTTAATTATATATTGACAAATTACCGCTGGAAAAATAATACTCAATTGTGGATATCTCTTTTTTTCATTTTTTTCTGACTTTTGAATTTTTTACGGGTTTTCATGAGTAATCCAATAAATACACGCATTAATCCCTATTTTATCAAGGAATTAAAGCCTAACACATTTATATACGAAATCGAAAATGCGCTTACTGCGGATATCTGCAACGAAATTATCCATCGATTCGAAACAAGTACTGACCAGCAGTATAACGGACGCATAGGGCAACTAGCGGATAGTAACACAACAATAAAGAAATCCACCGACCTCGCGGCAAGCGCACATAAAGACTGGCAGGATATCGATCAAGTATTGCACCACTCCCTGGGACTCGCGTTGCGTGATTTCAGAGAGAAATTTCCTTTTTTTAAGGGTCCTTTCAAGGACATGGGATATAATATCCAAAGAACCTTACCTAACGAACACTACCACTGGCATATCGACGGTGGCAGCCATGATTTTAGTCAGCGACAACTGGTTATTATATGGTATTTAAACGATGTAGAAGGCCCTGGTGGTGAAACCGAGTTTCTATTTCAGGGTATAAAAATTAGACCACAACAAGCAAAAATGCTAATTTTTCCGCCCTTTTGGACCCACGAACACCGGGGTGTCACATTGGAAAAAGGCGTTAAGTATATTGCAACAACCTGGCTGGTATTTGCCTGAACCCTAAATTAACGCCACACAATCGACAATATGCTAGCACTTGCACTGTTAACCATCATCTGCATCATCACCTATATTTTCGAAATCGTCTTCGGTTTAGCGGGCACGATCATTATGATTTCGATCATGACGTATCTGTATGACACTAAAACGCTGGTTATATATTCAGTGTTACCACAAATTTTAGCAGGTTCAATTGGATTAATTCGTTCACCTAAAACAGTCAAACTGGATTTTTTTATTAGGATGGTTCTGTTTGCGTTATTCGGTGCAATAGCCGGGTTATCTATTTTTTATTACTTACCGAGCACTGTCTTTCATCAACTTCTTGCTTCTACCGTGACAATATTTGGTTTATATCTGGTATTTTCACCCGCGATAGTCAAATTGAATAATATTGTCGCGCGGCTACTTGATGTCATTGCGGGCGCATCTCAGGCGTTATTTGGCATTAGCGGCCCCATTGCGATGACTAGATTAGTGGGCACTTTCGAAAACAAAACGGTCATTCGAAACTACGCTCTCGCCTTTTTTTTAACTCTTAATATATTTCGCGTTGGCGGTTATATTGTTAACGCTACTTTCACGCCTGAAATTCTGGAAATGATTTACATATCAGCACCTTTTATTGCTACTGCCCTATGGTTCAGTAATCACTTGCACTTTAAAATTAATGATGTATTGTTCAAAAAAGTCGTTTCGTGGGTTATCCTAATTGGCGGCATTACGATGCTAATCAAACAAGCTTAGCAAACTTCTACTAAGGACAAAATTTGTGTTACTTCAAATTCCCGCCGTATTAGATCAGAATAAATTAGAAAACATCCGCAACATGCTGGACAAGGCGGATTTTGTTGATGGTAAACTCTCTGCAGGGCACACCGCCAAAGCAGTTAAGCACAACCTTGAATACGCACTCAATCAAACGCAGTCTGACTATCTCGACCAGCTTGTCATGCGCAGCCTGGCGGAAAATCCGCTATTTCGAAGTGGCGCGCTGCCTCATCAGGTTTCACAACCTGTTTTTGCGAGCTATACCAAAACAATGCAATATGGTGATCATATCGATGACCCCATCATGGGAGCAGCAGGAGGGCGATTTCGTTGTGATGTTGCGATAACGCTCTTTATTAGCGACAAAACAGATTACGAAGGGGGCGAATTAGTGATTAACACAACATTCGGTCAAAAAGCCCTAAAACTCGCCGCAGGTGACGCTGTTCTTTACCCTGCTTCGAGCATTCATCATGTTAACGAAGTGACCTCAGGTAACCGGCTGGTGGCGGTTACTTGGATACAAAGCTTAATACGAGATCCAGCAAAAAGAGAATTGTTATTCAATCTGGATCAGGCACGTGGAAAATTAATGCTAAACAAACCTGAGGATGAAGAAACCAAGCTGGTCGACCACAGCTATGTGAATTTAATGCGCATGTGGTGTGAGTTATAATGTCAACGCACGGCTTTTGGCATGATTTATTTAGGTTTATGGCATGATGTTGAAAAAAGTAATGGGAAAAGTGATGAAATCTGATGCGGAATGGAAAAAACAACTTAGCGAAGAACAATACCGCGTGTGCCGCCAAAAAGGCACAGAACCTGCCTTTTCAGGCAAAAACAACCCCGGGCAAAACCGTAAAGAAAAAGGACCCCGGAATTTTTTTTTCGGGTGGTTCGGTAATTCCCCTCTCACTTCAGATGCAAAATTTGATTCCGGTACAGGCTGGCCAAGCTATTTTGAACCTGTTACGCCGCATTCAGTTGTTGAATTAAGAGACGCCAGTCTGTCAATGGTGCGCACAGAAGTCTTATGTAGCAAGTGTGACGCACATCTAGGCCATGTGTTTGACGATGGCCCATTGCCCACGGGACGACGTTATTGCATTAATTCAGTATGCTTAAACCTAAATAGACCAGTTGGACCATAACGAGGGGGACTAAGGCGCTGAAGATAAAGTATTTTTCTCGAATTTTAGGCGATCACGTAGTC
>CAZWBV010000314.1:0-3077 GCA_964632225.1 uncultured Gammaproteobacteria bacterium
AGGCAGCTTAGAAAATTGAGTACGACTTTGCTATGAAAAAGAGGGAGTTTACTGCCGCACAGGCAGCTTAGAAAAGCAAGTTCGAAGCTTTATGCCTCACTCGATTCAAATGTAATCAACAAGCATCTCTGCGCCCAGTCAGGCAATGCTTTTAACTGTTTTTGAAGTTGTCCGCTTTCTCATAATGCTACTGATAAAAGTGCCAGACTGTGTGCAGTAGGTTCTCTATTCTCGGACAGGCTTCTAGTACACCATCAAAATAGCCTTGACGGTGTACTAGCGTCTTGGTTGTTTGCCTTTTCAACCGCAGCAAACACATCTTCTGGATTAACGGGTTGTGATGCAGGGATTTGAATATGTACTTCTGCAATACCCTGCATCAGAGCCAGTATATCGGTAGGCGTTACTGAGTGAGCGACCTGCTTGCCCAACTTCGCCCAAAATTCAATTTGTTTAGCAGTGGAGTGATTTAATAGCGTACCCTCTGCCTCGGCCGCTTGAAAAAGATCATCATTTACTCTTAGTGGGGTAGACATGAGTCATTCCTTGTTACGTTTAGATACGATTGTAGTAATTATGCTACATTAAACCTAAATAAATCAGTTGGATCGACTACGGACGTCTAATGCACTGAACCTAAAGTCTTTTTCCCTGATTTTAGACTCCCCGTAGAGTGACTACGCGATCGCCTAAATTTAGGGAAAAAGACTTTATCTTCAGCACCTTAGTCGCCCTCGTTACGATTCAACTGATTTATTTAGGTTAAATCAAGAAATTATAAACAGCTGTTTTGCATATATAAATTGCTCTGGATTCCTGCACTAGGTAAAATCTACGCTTTCTTTTTGATTATTCACGGTTTTTAGTTTCAAGTGTGCTGTTGCGATGGTTGCAAGCGGCAGTTGCAATAGGCCGTTGCAACAACAGGGGGAGTTCAATGTTTAGTAAAGATATGACAATTGCAGGTTTTGATGACGAATTATGGGCGGCCATGCAAAAAGAGGAAGTTCGCCAGGAAGATCATATTGAGCTGATCGCGTCCGAAAATTATGCAAGTCCGAGAGTCATGCAGGCGCAAGGGTCAGTTTTGACAAATAAGTACGCGGAAGGTTATCCCGGTAAACGTTATTACGGTGGTTGTGACTATGTTGATATCGCTGAGCAATTGGCCATTGACCGGGTAAAAGAACTCTTTAGCGCAGACTACGCCAATGTACAACCTCACTCGGGTTCACAAGCGAATGCGGCTGTTTATTTCGCTTTGGTGGGTGCAGGTGAAACGATATTGGGTATGAGTCTGGCGGATGGTGGGCACCTGACCCATGGTTCTAAAGTCAGTTTTTCCGGTAAGCTGTTTAATGCGGTGCAGTATGGGCTAAATAACGAAACGGGTGAAATCGATTACGAACAAGTCGAAACATTAGCGCTGGAGCATAAACCTAAAATGATCGTCGCTGGATTCAGCGCGTATTCACGTGTGGTTGACTGGCAACGTTTTCGTGATATAGCAGATAAAGTTAACGCGTATCTTTTTGTTGATATGGCGCATGTTGCTGGACTGATAGCTGCTGGCATTTATCCGAGCCCGGTACAAATTGCTGATGTGACGACCTCGACAACGCATAAAACCTTACGTGGTCCGCGTGGTGGAATTATTCTTGCTAAATCCAACCCGGACATTGAAAAGAAGCTCAGTTCAATGATTTTCCCAGGTACGCAAGGGGGTCCATTGATGCATGTCATTGCGGCTAAAGCGGTTGCTTTCAAAGAAGCATTGCAACCTGAATTCAAGGAATATCAAAAACAGGTTCTGGCCAATGCGCGTGTGATGGCGACCGTGTTACAGGATCGTGGTTATAATATTCTGTCCAAAGGCACTGATGATCATTTGTTTCTTGTGGATTTGATCGATAAAGGCATTACGGGAAAAGAAGCCGATGCCGCGTTAGATGCTGCCAACATTACTGTCAATAAAAATGCCGTGCCTAATGATCCGCAATCACCTTTTGTGACGAGTGGATTGAGAATAGGGACACCCGCAGTGACCACGCGTGGTTTTAAGGAAACTGAAGTGCGTGATCTTGCTGACTGGATTTGTGATGTGCTGGATGACATCCACAATAAAGACACAATACAGAGAGTAAAACAAAGCGTGCTTGAGTTATGCAAACGCTTTCCTGTTTACGGTTAGTTGAGTGTTATTGCGTACACATTTTGAGGTGGTTCTATCATGCGCTGTCCGTTTTGCAATGCAGATGATACCAAAGTAATCGATTCGCGTTTGGCGAATGAGGGATATCTTGTTCGCCGCCGCCGGGAATGCTTGACATGCGCAGAGCGTTATACGACGTTTGAATCAGCAGAACTTGTTATGCCACGCATTATAAAAAGCGATGGCACCCGAGAGCCCTTTGACGAAGAGAAACTGCGCTCGGGTTTTGCACGTTCGTTAGAGAAAAGACCTGTTGGTATTGAAGAAATCGATTCGGCGGTATCGCGTATCAAGCGAAAATTGCGATCGACGGGCGATAGAGAAATTGCTTCGCGTATTATAGGTGAATCGGTTATGGGTGAGCTTAGATCACTGGATGAAGTAGGTTATGTGCGTTTTGCTTCCGTTTATCGCAGTTTTCAGGATATAAATGAGTTTAGAGAGGAAATTGATCGTCTGGAAAAAGAGCCGACCATCGAACAGAAGAAAAAACAAATTCCATTGATACCTGATTCTGATGAACTGATAGCGAATAAAGAGACACCCGATCTAAATTCAAAATAGTTCTCGAAATAGTGCTTAACAGGGCTTCTCGGCTGTTTCTTAAGCTGTGTCTCCTAAGCTGTGTTTCCTAAGCTGTGTTTCCTAAATAGTGCGCGTTCCGCAAATGAATTGATAAATAATGATTAGATGATGGTTGCCAAAAAATTTACTACAATTGATTATCAGTACATGAGTATAGCGCTACAACTCGCGGAAAAAGGCAGGTGTACGACAATGCCAAATCCAGCGGTGGGTTGTGTGCTGCTAAAGGGAGAGAAAATTGTCGGCGAAGGGTGGCATGAACAGGCGGGCCAGGCGCACG
>CAZWBV010000315.1:0-3016 GCA_964632225.1 uncultured Gammaproteobacteria bacterium
CTACTCAAAATTTGGCGGCAAATATTACCTTGCTGGTGACAGCGCTCGCCGTGATGAAGACGGTTATTTCTGGATTATGGGGCGCATTGATGATGTGCTGAATGTTTCCGGCCATCGCCTGGGCACGATGGAGATTGAATCCGCACTGGTGGCAAACGATGCCGTCGTTGAAGCGGCAGTAGTGGGTAAACCTCATGAGCTGAAAGGCGAAGCCATTGTGGCATTCGTTATCTGCAAAGGTGATCGCCCTACTGGCGAAGCCGCCAAAGCGATGGTACAGGAACTACGTAACTGGGTAGGTGAACAAATTGGTGCCATTGCCAAACCCGATGACATTCGTTTTACCGAAGGCCTGCCCAAAACCCGCTCCGGTAAAATAATGCGGCGACTGTTACGTGATATTGCCGCCGGTAAAGAAATCACCTCGGATACATCAACTCTGGAGAACGAACACGTGGTAGCACAGTTACAGGGCAAAGAATAAAGCTTAAACATCAATAAAAATAGCTATAAGGAATTTTAAGAAAAACATGTTTCAGAATCGCATAGCGATGTCAACCATATAACGTACTTTACTAATATACGGGTATTTTTAATTGCAACATTAAATTATTGGTAGATTTTCTATGAAATATTCTGGCTAAGTAACAGCTTTGTCGGTTTATTTGACTATTAACTGGCAGAAAAAATAATTATAAAAACCTGGCACGACTGCGCTTAACGACATCATATCCATATGGAACAGTAACTTAGAATTATTCCATTAACTCACCTTATAGCGAACTACTGTCTACAATAATTTACAGTTGAAAAAACCTTTAAAATTAACCTTAAAATAGATAAACATCGACATATCAACAGGTTAAGGTAAAATAACAAAGCTATAAAAGGCTGTATTTAATATTTTTTGTCGAAATAACTGACAGTAAGGTACCGAACCGAACTCCAGGCCAATCACGAAAGAAGCCAACTTATTGTTTTTTATGATATTATTAAAACTGGCACAATGGTTGCATTGCCACCATTATTAAATAAAATTTTATTTAACGCTGTTATATTTAAAGGCAAAAAACTGGATCGAAGTTTAAACGAACTAAAAAGGATGGGGAAAATGAAAAACTTGATTAAAGGTATTGGCTTCTTATTAGCTCTGGTAGCAGGCTCTGCACAGGCAATACCAACAACACTATATTTCGACACGGGCAGCACTGGCGGCTTAACTTATATTGCATCAAGCAAAACATTAACATTATCAGGTTATTTATTAAGTACCCCAGGTGGAACAGTACTAGCAGGCTCAAGCATGAAATTTAGCGGGGTTTTTCAGACCGTTGACACTATTACAAGAACCATTTTGTTCTCTACAACAACTTCATATAAGGGTAACTTCACCGGCAATTCAGACTTTCTTATCAATAATGGCAGCACCGACCTGTTAACAGGAAAAATAGACAGCCTGAGCCTTGAAGGTATAAGCGGTAAAGATTCTGGCTCGCTTAATGGTATTTTAAATGTAACTGGTGGCACACTGATGAATATATTTAATAATGGTAATCTTTTTGCTATCCAGGTAGGTTTAAAAAGTACAACCTATTCACCAGGGATGTACGACAATGATTTTAAAGGAGATGCAAATGGCAGTATCACAAGCGTACCTGAACCAGCAACACTGGCATTATTAAGCCTGGGTGTATTACTTGTTGGTTTTACCAAAAGAAAAAATTCTTCAAACATAAAATATAAATGCTACTAGAGGCGGGAGATCCAGCATGCTAATAACACAAAGAATAGCCATAATAATACTACCTGTAGTATCGCTATTATCAACCATCGCAAATGCAAATGTAGCAAGACCCGCGCTTGAGATTGCACAATTCTCCGGCGATAGTGGTGCGGTTCTAACAGGTGATATGACAACCGGATTTGATTTTAATATTAATGCAACCACTTTCACCATTGTCACCAGTGATCCTGCTAACCCTATCGACATTCCTGACCAGTCATTCTCACTGCATGGGTTCCTCGCTAATCCTTCAGTTACCAATCCAGTCTTTATCGGCACATTTAATGTTAACGGTGGTTTACTCACAGGTACATTTAACGATTTAACCGTTAACTTTTTATCAAATAACGACATAATGTTCGATGCGAACCTGACCTATACATCAGGCAGCCTGAAAGGTAATCTCACTGGAGGTCGTATTGAGGGCGGCCAGAATGCAGCAGGCACTCAACTGGCTGCGAAACTTGGCCCAGTTACTGTTGTTCCAGTACCCGCAGCAATCTGGTTATTTGGCTCTGGTCTGCTAGGCCTGGCAGGCATCGCAAGACGCCGAAAAACTTAACCTTGCTTTTATATTGACCTGCCAGCTTAAATCAAAATGATTAAAAGAGTCCTCACATGTGAGGACTTTTTTATGTGTAGCACCTGAAGAAATTCAATATCAAGTTAAAGCCTATTATTTCACTAAAATCCATTACATAGCATAAAATACCTGTACATATTAAATACATACTCTTTTTATGTTGAGCAGTTACGAACAACGCAATGTTGCCGCTTATGCGGCAACATAAAGCCGCAAACTCACGACAAAATCTCGGCACCACAACCTTAAACGCGCTCAAGTTATTGTTTTTAATGATATAATTAAAGTTGGCATAAGTTTCGCTATATGTACTATAACCATTATAATCAGGGTACATACAATGCGAACTGCAACCACCTTACACTCTAACCACCTGTCTCTGGTTAAACCGCATCATGTACACCGTACAGTTGAAGCTCATACAGCTCAGTCAGTCAGTTCATCCGTACAGGAATTAAGCAACCTGTTACAGACAACTCTCAAACAGAATATACTAATAGAATTATTTGTTCACAAGTTACGCCAGCACATAAAACTGGATGGCTTAACCTATCAACCCATCGATAATAACCCAGTCCAGCAGATTGGAGAACTTAACAAACACCGCGCAACCTATGATTTAAAACTGGAAGCCAATAATCTGGGTTCTT
>CAZWBV010000316.1:0-2948 GCA_964632225.1 uncultured Gammaproteobacteria bacterium
GGTAAGTGCCGACAACCAAGGAAAGAAACACAACATACAATAGGAGTCATTTATGCCCGCCGACGCACACAGTATTCCTGACGAAATTCTTTATCAATTAGTGATTAAACCTCAGTCGGTTGACGCACTATTCGATACCTTGTATGAGCGTCCCAGCGAACTGAACAGGCAACACTTTATGACCATCAACAGCCACCTCGATCAACAGGTGCGCCCTGGTCAAATGGTGATTATCACCCCTCCAGATGCCCAGCAATGCACCCCGTTCGAGGCATACATAATGGATGTCGCCCGCCGCATAGACCAGAAATTGGCGGCCCAGTTCGAAGAAGAAGCGCAGGTGATGGCAGAATATTACGGTTTGCTCGCCAATGTCGCCACTTACAGCGGCGCAGGCTATGGCGTGGCGGTTAACTATTTCAAACAGCATGTAAATCAGGTTGCACATATTCTCAACTCAATCGAAAAACTCTACGTCGATACCTACAACCGTCGCCGGTTCTCTACCCAGGAATTTTTTCGCATGCGCAAGTTGTTGTTTGGGTAATTGGACAACGTACTGAAAAGCCTGGTGGGGCGTCGCCTGGGGTTGGATATCGACCGGGGTAACCTGAAGCGCAGTCTGGGTCTGAGTACCAAAAGCCTCGTCCATCGTCTTAAGGACCATCCTGCGCCGATCAAAGAACTCCCTGGTTTCGAGAAAAATCATGCCAAAGTGAGAAACTACACTAAAATTCTGAAGGGGGCGGGTTATATTGCCTTGGCGTTGGATGGTGTTCAAAGCGTGACGAAGGTGCAACAGGCGTGCGCTACAGGCTCGGAGCAAGAATGCACCAAGAGTAAATTTAGTGAAACCGGAAGGTTTGTGGGGAGTGTTGTGGGTGGTGGACTCGGCGGGGTAATAGCAGTACACGCTGTTTGTACTGTGCTATTTGCATTGCCTTCAGTTGGAACCAGTGCGTTATGGTGTGGTATTATTGCAGGTGGGATTGGAGGCCTTGCTGGGGCTAGCCTCATGAGTGATGACCTCAAAAAAAGAGGTGAATTACTCTACGAAAATAATTACGGAAATTAATAAAAGCAACGAGATGTTAGAAATATTCTCACATATCTTGGCTGTCATTTCTGTTCTTTGCGGCGTTATCGCCATCGGCATGACATTTTATCTTGGCAGAAACAAGATGAAAAAAGTAGACCTAATAGTCTATGGTTATGAGATTCCCAGCGACAGTATTTTTTATCAACTCCTACGTTTGCCTCAGTATGGGGGAACGTTTGCCAGTCGCTGGACTGCCAAACGCGCTCATCTGTTACCTATCCGCGATCAATTTGATAAAAAATTTCAGCGCCCATTTATTATTACGTATTATCTCTTTATGGTAGGCGGGGTTTCGATGGTTTTATTGATTATATTGGATAAATTGTTTTTGAATATAACATAATGGATGTCGCCCGCCGCATAGATTAGAAATTGACGAGCCTGTCTGAAGAAGAAGCGCGGGCTATTATATATGCGGATTAGAGTATCGCCATTAACTTTTATATGGCCACAGTCCTAAATAGTAGAAAAAGTCACGTATCTACTGCATCTTAGTTGCTCTTGCTACGATTCAACTGATGAATTTAAGTTTAAGATTTCGCCTAAAACGGGTTGACATTTGCTGGCCGGTTGTTATCTTTGCAGCTCGTTTTAAAGCCAATTCCAAATTTGGAGAGAATGATGGAAAAAATATCCACAGGACTAAATTGGAATCAGGTTCAAGAATTATTTGATGCTGATTCAGAATACAACCTCAACTTAAAGAACTGTAAGCGTCGTGCCAGTCTTAATAAGAGAAAAAGCGGAATAGAAGAAAACCGTACAGTGTGGCGCCTGATTATTCAGAAAGACCACAAAAGCTCCATTAGTACATTTTTCAGAAAAAATCTAAAAAATGTTAATGTTGAAGGTAAAATTGCTGACCAGAAAGCGGACGATGAAATTATCGCTCGTATTAACAACCTAATCACTTAATTTATTTCGATTAGCAACGCTGAGCTGCTGTTGGGTAGGAGAATGAGACTTTAAAAGCTCGGACAGGGTTCAGGCGTTGCAACATCGACCGCGATACGCAAACCGACGGCGTGAAGGTGTTACCTAAAGTCTCAAGCGCCGCCGGTATATTCATCGTCTTTAATCCTTTCGATTATGCTAAATAAATCAGTTGAATCTCCTAGCCCGCATGTCTCACCGGGATGGCAAATTTTTATTTGATCTTCGCCTGCGCGGATGTAAGCGATGCGCGATAGCTGGACGCGGTCGCTTTGAACCTATGCTTTGAATCCATATGGCATTTCATTTATTCGGCAATACGGTCTGTATTGCGCGCCTTCACAAAATCCTTTGTGAATCCAAATCGCGACGCGAGAAGTTTGCCCCCTGTGAGAAATGCGGGCTAGTTAGTCGCGCTTTATTTATGAATTAGTTGGCCGATATAAGGGGTATGTATAATTTGTTTGTAACATATTGATATCAAAGGCCATGCGCATGGAATTATTTATTGGAAATTTGGATCCGGAAACGACCGAACTTGATTTGCGAACGTTATTTAAAGGTTTTGATAAACAGGCAACGTTTAAGATTGTTTCGTTAGAAGAAATCGAAGGCGAGGAAGATTTTATTTATGGATTGGTGACAATCGAATCAGATCGCTTGGCGAAAAAAGCGATTAAGAAGTTAAGTTTTAAAAAGCTAAATGATCGGTTGGTTGTTATCAGAGAGTTTCACTACCGGGCAAGTCAAAACGACAAACGCGCGCTGAATTGGCGTATGAAGCACTGGCAGGAAAAAGAACGGCGTGCTAGAGAAAGGCGCAAGAATCGTAAAGTGACTAAAAACCTGGAAGATTACGAAATTGTTGGCGATGCCGACTACGTGACAAAGCATAGCTGGATTTAAGCGTGAACCT
>CAZWBV010000317.1:0-2947 GCA_964632225.1 uncultured Gammaproteobacteria bacterium
TAAATTCTGACAAGCAAACTCATACAATGTAAATCTAAAATACTTCTACTAGTTACTAACGACTTACATCACAATAAATTACCGAATGATTAATTTAGGATAAGGAACTCGGCATGACCGCATTGCTTGTGGATTCTCATTGTCATCTGGACAGACTGGACTTGACATTTTGGGACGGAAAAATGGAAGGTGCGTTAAACGATGCGCAACAACAAGGCGTCGGCTACATGCTTTGTGTCTGCATCGACATTGAAAACTTTCCTAATGTGCTGGATGTTGCGCAGAGCCATCAATCTGTTTTTGCCTCCGTCGGTGTGCATCCCAATGTCACGGAAGGCAAAGACCCCACAGTTGAAGAACTGATACAAATGGCCAACAATGACAATATTATTGCCATTGGCGAAACCGGGCTGGATTATTATCGCAGTGAAGGTGATCTGGAGTGGCAACGAGAGCGCTTTTGTCGCCATATAGCAGCAGCTAAAAAGACTAAAAAACCACTGATCATTCATTCACGCGAATCGACGCACGACATTCTAAAGATTATGAAAGAAGAGGGAGCAGATGAAGTGGGCGGTGTGATGCATTGCTTTGTCGATGATTGGGATACCGCAAAGCAGGCGATGGATTTGAATTTCAATATCTCGCTTTCAGGCATCGTCACATTTAAAAATGCGCAGACAGTAAAAGAGGTCGCAAAAAAAATGCCTGAAGCATGTCTAATGATAGAAACAGATTCGCCCTATTTGGCCCCCGTGCCTCATCGCGGAAAAATGAATCAACCTGCTTATGTGCGTTATGTAGCAGAACATGTCGCTGAATTACGGAACGTAACCTATGAGCAACTAGCAGAAAGTACAACAGATAATTTTTTTTCGCTTTTTAAAGATGCTAAACGCGGATAATTACTTCCCCGATGTGTAAAAAATACCAATTCCCGTAGCACGTTCCGATATTTCGACTTGTTGCTTATCCTCTCTACTCGTTTTGTTTTTGTTGATGTGGTTTGACAAGCTTCCCGCCACCCGTAGATCTTCGGAGTTCGATGATAGCGCGCTGACGACGGTTTTCGGTCTTGCCGGGGCGAGGGGCTATTGATTGCGTCTACGCCTATTGCGGCGGAACTGGAAAAACAGTACGGTGTGGTGGTTATTCGCAAACGGATGGAAGTGCGCGATTTGGCACCAATTTAACGGTGGTAGTAACCCTTGCGACGGTGGCCCTGCGATGAAAAAGACGGTGCGGGAGTCACTGTTTCGGGATGCTCCAACACCCGTGTGAACAAAAATAGATTAGGAAATAGAGTATGAACGAACCAGGCAATACATCAGAACGTACTAAAGAGAAAGGCATTTTTCACTCCCCGTGGGAAAAATCCTTCGACAAAATACTTTCCCCTTTTGAGGAGTTTGTTCATCGGCAGACCACCAGTGGCTTGTTGTTGATGAGTGTGGCCATTCTCGCACTGGTACTGGCCAACAGCGGAATGTCGCTGATCTATCAACATTGGGTACATACGCCGATAGGAATCAATATCGGTGAATGGACGCTGGAGAAAACATTACAACATTGGGTTAATGATGGCTTAATGGCACTGTTTTTCTTTTTGGTGGGACTGGAACTCAAACGCGAGATTCTGGTAGGCGAGTTGGCAGTTCCACGCCAGGCCGCACTTCCCATTGTGGCGGCGATAGGCGGTATGGTGTTGCCAGCGCTAATCTATTTTGCCATTAACCCTGGTGGTGATGCTAGTCGTGGCTGGGGGATCCCCATGGCCACCGATATTGCTTTTGCCGTTGGTGCATTAGTACTGCTGGCCGACCGGGTACCCAAGGCGCTGATCACCTTTCTGGTGGCACTGGCGATTGTAGATGACCTGGGCGCGGTAATGGTGATCGCGCTTTTTTATACTGATCAGATCGTATGGGAAGCACTGCTAACGGCTGCTGGCGTATTGGGCCTGTTGATCGTCTTTAACCGGGCCGGTATTCGTCATCCCCTGCCTTATTTGTTACTCGGTGTGGTGCTGTGGTTTGCTTTGCTTAAGTCGGGTGTTCACGCCACTCTGGCCGGGGTATTGACGGCATTCACTATTCCGGCGAGCCCAAAATATAACCCAACGCGCTTTAGCAAATACGTTAAGGAATTGATGGCCCGTTTCGATGCGAGTCACCAGCCGGGTAAAAGCATCATGACCAATGAAGTTTTACATACTGTGGTACAAGCAATGGAACACGGCGTACGCAAAGTGGAAACACCCTTGCAGCGACTGGAGCATTCGATGCATCTGCCGGTGGCATTTTTGGTGATTCCGATATTCGCCTTCTTTAATGCCGGTATTCCCATCGAACTTGCGGGCCTGGGCGATACGCTAACTCACCCGGTCACGTTGGGCGTGATGGCGGGGCTGGTGCTGGGGAAATTCCTCGGTATTGCGGGGGCAAGTTGGCTGGCACTCAAGTTAGGCTTCGCCCAACTGCCGCCACAGACCCGCTTCAGTCAGATCGCGGGGGTGGCCCTGCTGGCTGGCATTGGTTTCACCATGGCGATATTCATCGCCGAGTTGGGGTTTGCAGGTCAAACGGAATATTTGTTGATGGCGAAGACCGGTGTTCTAGTTGCCTCGTTGTTGGCTGGCGTAAGCGGATTTGTCTGGTTGTGGTGGGTCAGCAAACGATGATACCCAGGTGAAGATTTGACTGATATTATCATTTTGCTAGCCGCAGCTGTCATTGCGGTGCCTTTATTCCAATCCTTAGGTCTTGGTGCAATACCCGGATTTTTAGTCGCAGGGGTCGTCTTAGGGCCATCGGGGCTGGGCTATATTGAGAATTATGACGCGATTGCGCATCTCTCTGAGCTAGGTGTAGTGCTGCTGTTATTTGTCATCGGCATAGAAATTAACCCGTCCCGTCTATGGAAAATGAAGGGATTGGTGTTAGGACTT
>CAZWBV010000318.1:0-2422 GCA_964632225.1 uncultured Gammaproteobacteria bacterium
GAACCCAATCGGAAGAGCCCGCACTCGTAAGATTTACTGTGGAAGGTACGATTGCAACCGTGCCGAAAAGTGATCCCCCGTCCCCTCCTTCGCCACCTCCATCATTAGAAGGTTGATTTGGCCATGGGCTTTTATACAATTGAGGTAGCAGACGTCCGCCAAATTCATCCCCGGATTCACTTTGATCGACGATACCAGCACTATCCTGGTGTAATAAACGATTTGCGTTAACGGATAAACCTATGCCCTGCATTCCATAAATCAGATTAACAGCGCCTGCATTAACATTACTTCCGATATTTTCAAATGGTATACCCACAGCAAGATCCTGCACACCATCGCCATTGAAATCTGCTGCCGTCAGGCTATGTCCATACCAATCGCCAGCCTGAGCGGTATCAACTATACCCGATGAATTTTGACTGAATAATTGATTACCCGAGTTGGACAACCTTGATGCGCTGCCGTAAAGGATACTAATCGAGCCAGCACCTTGAATCCCATCTATATCATCCAACGGTGCGCCAATCGCGACGTCATCGAAGCCATCAGCATTAAAATCCCCGGCTGCGAGAGCCGAACCCCATCTCCCGGTACCGTTACCCAGAATACCGGAAGTATTGCGACACCAGAGTTCATTTAAACTTGCATTATTTAGGACCAAACCCCTGTGTAACTTTCCATAAAAGACCGCAACCGCTCCTGAATCAGTAACACTTGCGCAATCAACCTCTTCCCCAGGCACCCCAATGGCAAGGTCACTTAACCCATCACTGTTAAAATCACCAACTGCCAAGCTATAACCAAACGCATCATGTGTCTCTGGCCAACCCAAAATATCAGGAAACCACTGCCGCAGATATACCGCACCTGAAATACTCAGCCCGACTCCGGGTACGCCATAGTAGACGTTTACTGCGCCATTGTTTAAACCACCTTCACCAGCCCCACCGGTTTGTTCACATACTTCTCCAATCGCCAGATCATCGGCGCCATTCCCGTCAAAATCACCTGCATTCAACGCTGCGCCAAAGCAATCCCGCCACTCAACCCAATTATCCCAGCCATCCAAATCGTCGCCACGATCCTGATGCCACAACTCGTTGCGAAAAGCCGATAGCCCCGTAGAACTCCCATAGACCAGATTCACGACACCTGCATCGGGACAAATCCCACATTTTGGGCCGAATATTCCCTTATCTGGAAAATCTTCCTTCGGTACACCGATAGCAAGATCTGAGTATCCATCAGCGTTAAAATCACCTGTTGTTAATGCAGAGCCAAATTGATCACCTTTCTCACGCTTGTCTGCAAGATTGCCCTGGTTCCAAACCTGATTACCGGTAGCGCTCAGACCAATACTACTGCCGTACAACACGACTACTTGCCCCATTTTATTATCTTTGAAAGGGATCCCTATAGCCAGATCAGCATACGTATCCTGATTGAAGTCACCCGTGGCAAGCGCTGATCCAAAACGATCGCCTGTGTTCGCGTCAAGAAGAACATCCGGACTATTTAAGTGCCATATTTGATTATTACTCTGAATACCCACGGAGGAACCATAAAAAACATGCACCGCACCTGCATCGGTAATCGAACCAAGATCTTCGCTCGGTACACCGACAGCCAAGTCTGCATAACCATCAGCATTAAAATCTGCTGATAGAGTTACCGCCGCGACAACAATTTGATAGAATACTAAAATGCAAAAAACCAGAAGATTTGATAGTTTATATACGAAATGTCTTGCTTGATTTTTCATATCGCGCCTCCCTGGAACTCGCTCCCAGATACGACATCACTTTCAAAATGCAAAGTTAAAAAAATCAGATCATCTTAATATAATCTTAAGACAATTATAGCTGTATATAAAAAAGAGACTATTAGGGTATCTACCAAGAATACTTAACAAATTCTAGTATTACAAAATCAGCTGAATTTTAATTTTACTTGTACTGAAATCTACTTGCTACTGTGTTTCTGAAGTTGTTCTTTCAACTGAGCTATCTCGGCCTTTGCTTTTTTCAGTTCAATCCCCGTAGGAATCTCGAAATGATGCATACCGGGAATATCCATCTCACGGCTGGGTCCACTAACGCAACGCGCTCTAAAGCTTAAAGTAGCCCTTTTTCGGGCTGCTATTATTCTGTTTTTATACTTATTTAGTATTTTTTTAAACTTATCCTTAAATCCATTTGAAACATCGCCGCTGCGGCTGCCTTCCAATAATGTCGAAGGTGTAACTTGAATTTTCTCCGTTTTAAATCCTGATACTTCAAACCACATGTCAAGACATTTCTTATTTGGAATAAACCAAGCGTGTTTTCGATATTGTGGGGATGTAAAACCGCAGAGAGGGATCTCGTTTAAATTATTTGCGGTCATAATTCTCGAGCTGCGAATTTTTCGTTTTGTG
Organism: uncultured Gammaproteobacteria bacterium; assembly: GCA_964632225.1. GTDB lineage: Bacteria > Pseudomonadota > Gammaproteobacteria > SG8-11 > SG8-11 > JAADIM01. Next base: position 2,420 of record CAZWBV010000318.1, read on the forward strand.
ATT
>CAZWBV010000318.1:2432-2896 GCA_964632225.1 uncultured Gammaproteobacteria bacterium
CCACAGATCAGAACCCGAGATTACTCCAACCATTATCGCACCAGGTTTACAAATGGAATTTATTCTTTCCAAAGCAAGCAGAGGATGTTTGAGCATCCGCAGTACTGCATAGATCATAACAATATCAAATTGACCAAATTCATTTTGGTTGAGATCGTAGACAGAGTTTTGCCGGTACTCAACATTTGAACCCCGAATGGTCCGTGCAACGTTAAAGCCGTTTTTATCAGGATCGAATGGGTCCAGAGCTACAACCGATGCACCACATTCCTCCAGATAAAAAGAAAGCCCTCCAGCGTCTGCACCAATGTCGAGTACACGTTTGCCTTTGAAAACATCCGGATGAAATCCCGCGTCCTTCATTTTACGCTCAGGATTTACGCTTACCATCCCCGGTGTAAATATACTGCTGTCTTTGACTAATTCAAAACGCTGATACCAATTCTGCGGCCCCGCTGCTTCCA
>CAZWBV010000319.1:0-2884 GCA_964632225.1 uncultured Gammaproteobacteria bacterium
GTGCTGGTTTGGTTTTTAAATCGTGACAGCAGATCTGAGTTGTTTTTTGCGTGACCTGCGGGGTTGTTTGTGGACGGGCTGTTTTTTTCAAAGTCCAGTCTGATTAATTGCTGGTGTAAACTTAGGACCCTGAGCTTAATGATCGTCGCGATATCCGCTTGACCTTTGAACAAACAAGTGACGCCGTTATTCGCTAGTTGTGAAGAAAGCAATGTGCCCCCTTCATCTTCACCAACCAAGCCATCGACGCATACGCTGGCACCCAGTGCGGCGATATTGAGCGCAACGTTACCGGCTCCGCCGGGCCGTTCTTCCGTGTCTTTGATTTGAACCACGGGTACTGGGGCTTCTGGTGATATACGCGATGTCGTACCCTGCCAATAGCGATCAAGCATTAAATCGCCGACAACCAAGACGCGTGCCTTACCAAAATCGGGAATTTTCAGTTTCACTTCAGAGGCTCTCTTGTTCGAATGCTTCACATATCAAGTGTAAGATGAGAATGTGCGCCTCCTGAATGCGGGGCGTATTCTGTACCGGGACAGTAAGGGCGATATTAACGTGTTTTGTCAATGCGCCACCGTCACGCCCCAGTAAACCGATTGTTGTTATTTCATGTTCCTTTGCGTACTGTACCGTGTTGCTGATATTCTTTGAGTTTCCCGATGTGCTAATGGCGATGAGTAAATCACCTTTTTTGCCCAGTGCTTGCAGTTGACGGGAAAATATGTGTTCAAATCCAAAATCGTTGCCAATGGAGGTTAATGCTGAACTGTCTGTGGTGAGCGCGATGGCGGGGTATCCACGTCGATTATTCTCATAACGACCTGTTAGCTCAGACGCAAAATGTTGCGCATCTGCAGCAGAGCCGCCATTTCCACAAGCAAATATTGTGTTTCCATGTTTGATTGTTTCCAGTGCGATGGAAATGACGTTTTGAATTTCTGGCTCAAGCTTTGCCACGTGGTCGATGGCTTGTTTATGTATTTCAATAGCCGCATGAATGTCTACTGGCACTTGAATTTTATCCTTCTATGTTGATGCGCATGTGTTGTAATATGAAAGCGTAGATAATAGCACAGGTTGCCGCCCAAATAGCCACAATGAGCCACAATGAATCGCTATCTATTTTTTATAAATCAACTGTACTCTTATTCAATATTGCGTCCGTTGCAGCAGGCGATTCGTCGCCGTGGTGATGACGTTGCCTGGTTTGTACAAGGTACAGATGATCGATACCTTAGGGACGATGAAAAGCAGTTACACAGCGTCAGTGAGGTTAAACACTATCATCCCAAGGCCGTATTTGTACCTGGAAATTGGGTGCCGGACTTTTTTCCCGGTGTCAAAGTCGAGGTATTCCATGGGTTAGCGAACGACCAAACGGGTAAAAAAGGTCATTTCAAGGTCCGCGGGTTGTTCGATCTTTATTGTACCCATGCACCTGAAGGTACGCGTGCGTTTAGTGACATGGCGGAGCAGTACGGTACATTTTGTGTGAAGGAAACCGGTTGGCCAAAACTGGATCCGCTGTTTTCTGTCGCTGGGACAGACAGCCTTTTGCATGCCTCAGTGAACGCACAACGACAGGTTTTGCGAGATCAGATTCATACAGAGAAGCCAATCGTGTTGTATGCTTCAACATTTAGTCCATCTCTCACATCGGCGCCACGACTGGTTAATACCATCAAGCGTTTATCAAAGCACAGCGCATGGCACTGGCTCGTTACGCTGCATCCGAAAACACCTGAAGAGTTAGTCATGCAGTATCGGGATATGGTGAGTCCTGACTTGACATTTATCGAAAGCAGTCAGGACGTTTTACCGTTGCAGTTAATTGCGGATGTCATGCTTTGCGATACGTCATCGATTTTACTGGAGTTTATGCTATTAAATAAACCGGTGGTGACCTTTAGAACCAAGGTGCCAGGCCCACATGTTATCGATGTGTTAGATGTCGATAAAATAGAATCGGCAATCGCACGCGCTTTGACACGGCCCGATACGTTGTTATCCGCCATGAAAATTTATGCGGGTAATTTACATGCTTATAATGACGGGCAATCCAGTGAACGTGTTTTGGACGCGACGGATGAATTTATCCGTAATGATAAAGGTAGATTAAAACCGAAACCGCTGAATTTGTGGCGAAAAATACAAATGCGAAAGCGCATGAATTATTACCGCTTTAATTAGATATTTGACACGATTGCGCTGCCGTCAGGAAAGCTTTCGTCAGGAAAGTAACCTGCGTGCTTTTTGCAAGTCGTCTTCGGTGTCAACCGACAGGCTTTGATAATTGTCGATAATGGTGATGCTAATAGCAATGTCGTGTTCCAGTGCGCGTAATTGTTCCAGTCTTTCTGTTTTTTCCAATGGTGTTTGTTTTAAGTCCATCAGTCTTTGTAGAGTATCACGTGTATAAATATATATGCCGGTTTGCACCAACGCCTGCGCGGGTACATCGCCATTTTGAGTGGATGGAATACAATGCCGGGAAAAATACAGTGCATTTCCTCGTTGGTTTGTAACCACTTTGGCCGTGGTCGGGTCGTTCAAGACTCCGGGGTCAGTGACCCAGTGTGCCAGTGTGCCCATTTGCGGCGCGGGGTTTTTTACAAAACCAGTGATGAGCTTATCAATGTGGTTTGGGTCAAGTAATATTTCGTCACCCTGAATATTGACAAAAATGTCTCCCCCGGCATCCTGTTGCATATAATCGGCGATGCGGTCTGTCCCGGAGGCACAATCAGACGAAGTTATTGCGGCACGGTAACCGGCGCTAACAACGACATTGAGAATGCGTTGATCATCTGTTAGTACGATGATGTCGTCGAGGCTTGTTGCTTTGTGGGCCTTTTCAACAATGTGTAAAATCATGGGT
>CAZWBV010000320.1:0-2876 GCA_964632225.1 uncultured Gammaproteobacteria bacterium
GACGTTATCGAAAAGAATCAAAAAGTACTGGTTCGGCGCATTTTTACGCTATGACAATCTAAACAACGTTGCATTTGATGGCAGTCCTTTGTTTAAGCGAAATCGTTCTCTGCTAATCGGCTTCGGTGTTTCTTATGTTTTTTGGACTTTCTCAGAGGGCAAATGGAACTAATAGTCAATATCACATTGGAAACATAGTTAGACGATGCCAGAACTACCCGAAGTCGAAACCACACTGCGTGGTATAACTCCTTTTATCACAGGCGTGAAAATACGCGACGTCATCGTTCGAGATCGCCGTCTGCGCTGGCCAATCCCAAGACAAATCGCAGCAGCATTAACCGGCGATACCATCATCTGCACACAACGCAGAGCAAAATATCTGTTGTTAAAGACAGGCTCAGGGACACTTATTATACATCTGGGCATGTCCGGTAATTTACGCATCCTGCCGATATCGGAACCGGCGATCAAACATGATCATTTCGAAATAATATTTGAGAATAACCATTGTTTACGTTTCCACGATCCGCGGCGTTTTGGTTGTGTTTTATGGACCAAAACAGACCCGATGAAACACAAGCTACTCAACGCATTGGGTGTTGAACCGCTCGGACCACAACTAACGGGCGAATTTTTTTATAAACGCGCCAGAAAACGTAAAATAGCGATTAAACCATTTTTAATGAATAGCAAAATTGTCGTCGGCGTGGGAAATATCTACGCAAGTGAGGCGTTATTCCTGGCTGGCATCAACCCGCTGCGGTCCGCCAACAGAATATCCCTGGACAAATATGCGTTATTGGTCGAAAAAATTAAAGATGTGTTATGCAATGCAATAGACCAGGGCGGCACGACATTGCGTGATTTTGTTTCCAGTGAAGGGAAGCCCGGCTATTTTCAACAAAAACTCAACGTATATGGCCGACAAGGTGATGAGTGTGTTATCTGCAAAAAACACATCAAACAAATACGTCAGGGACAGCGCTCTACTTTCTACTGCCCTAGGTGTCAAAAATAGTAATTACAATCAATCCTTTAGATGCTGCATTTCCTGCTCTATCCAGGACTCAGCCAATGCATTTATTTCACTGGCTTTACGGCCGCGACTCTCTATTGCCGGGCCTATAGAAATTTTTATTTCACCGGGTGATTTTGTGAATTGTTTGTACCGCCAAAACTCACCTGCGTTATGCGCAACGGGAACAACCGGAAAACCGCTACGCTGTGCTAACAGCGCACCGCCTTTATGAAACTTGCCTTTCTGACCGGGCAATAAACGCGTTCCTTCAGGAAAAATCACTATCCACCGGCCTTTATGTAATCTTTCTGTACCGCCATCAATAAGTTGGCGTAACGCCCTGTTGCCCTTAGAGCGATCAATCGCAATCGGTTCTAACATGGCCAACCCCCATCCAAAAAAAGGCACCAACAGTAACTCCTTTTTTAATAGCCAGGTTTGCGCTGGAAAAATACATTGCAACGCCAGTGTCTCCCAAGTGGACTGATGTTTACAAAAGATAATACCGTTATCTACAGGAATATTTTCAACGCCTTTGACCTGGTAACGGATGCCACAGGTTATTTTCAACCACCAAAGATTAAACAATGACCATTGGCGAATAAATTTATATCGCAATACAAAAGGTAACGGCAACAAAAAAACACCAAAGACCATAATATACATTGTGAAGAGCCACATACCGGCATAAAACAACAGGGCGCGTAAAAAAAGCATTATATGGCTCGATTAAAAGGAACTGGGCTTGTTACCAAGATTGCCACTCAGAATATCATCCACCACAGCGGCCAGGTCTTTATAAACCGGCACATTATTCAGGCCAACATTTTTTTTAATTGTCAATTTTCCTTTCCCCGTTTTTACCAACACCGGAAAAGCGCCGGCTATGCTGGCAGCCTGAATATCACGTAGCGAATCGCCAACCGATATGACTGAATCCAACTCGACTTTTAGCCGTTGGCTGATATCGTAAAACATACCTGGTTTGGGTTTACGGCAATCACACTCGTCATCCGGGCTATGTGGACAAAAGAAGATGCCATTAATAGCCACACCCAAATTGGCCAACTCGCGGTGTAATTTTTCATGTATACGATTGAGCATGTCAATATCAAATAACCCTCGGCCGACACCAGACTGGTTGGTCGCTAAAACAACGCTATAATTCGCCTGCTTTAACCTGGCAATCGCCGATAAACTGCCTTTAATCGGCATAAACTCTTGCGGCGATTTGATATAGTCATCTGAATCTTCATTGATAACGCCGTCTCGATCAAGAATGATCACATTAGAATTAATCGACATCGCGAAATTCCGAGACACGAATACGCCCATTAATCATTTTGGATTTACGTTGTTCCAGTTTTTTCATTTTGCTCCAAAACGCGTGATTCAGATCAAAATCGGCCGAAATCGCGGTGCCTAACACCAATATTAACAAGTCGGCCACTTCCTCGGCCAACTGCGCCTTGTTTTTGCCTTTGGTGACACACGCCGAAATCTCACCCAGTTCTTCAGCCATTAGGGCAATTCGATAGGTGAGTTCTTCACCGCCAGTCTGTTTAAAATTATGTTTATCATGAAATGCCTGCACTTCGGCCAACATACTTTTGTAAGAATCAGTCATATTTTGTTCCCTGGAACGCCGTGTGGTCTATATCTTGCGGGCGATGCCTGCAAACCAAACATAGACTAACCCTGTAATTTAGACAAATCAGCGACCTGCAAAAATAAATTACGTATTTTATTGATCATGGTGAGGCGGTTGTTGCGCACTACTTTATCGTCTGCCATGACCATCACATTTTCAAAATAACTATCAACGGGTTCCTTTAATGCCGATAATAATTGCAAT
>CAZWBV010000321.1:0-1088 GCA_964632225.1 uncultured Gammaproteobacteria bacterium
GGTATCGCTATGCGCTATCTATTACGCATAACAGGTCGCGCGCTGAAGACCTGCTACAAGATGCGTGGGTCGCTATAATGAGGGCGGACGGCCCCCACAACAAAAATTATTTATTTAGTTCGATTCGCAGCCACTATATAAATCAAAACAAACGAGACAGGCTTGTACCCATTGTACCTTTAGAGGACGAAGTAGAAGACTTGCGAGATGATTTATTTTTCGATATTGACAATGAAATACTGGAACATGCACTCGCTGCACTCAGGCCAGTTGAACGCGAAACACTATTTTTATCCGCTGTTGAGGGCTATACCGCGCAGGAAATCGCTGAGTTTACCAAACAACCTCGTAGCACCATCCTTAGCCTGATTCACCGCGCCCAGAAAAAGGTTCGCCGATATTTTGAAGGTGAATTGAAAAAGGTGAAACCATGAATGATAAGCGCCTTAACGACCATATAAAAAATTACTACCAGGATAAAGAACTGGCGTCGGATAAGCTAGAGCAATTATTAAGCCTAAGAAATTCAACTGCTGACCATAATCTCGATACGACAACAAACAAGTCGCCAGAAAATCATTTTCGCAATAATAAAACGACATATAAAAAAACAGTGTCAGTGATGCAAAATTTTATGCGGCATAAGTTTGCTGTCGCTGCAACTGTGTGCTTATTCGTTTTGATTACATTGCAAATTACGCCCATCAACTTCTTCAATCAGAACGAACTCACTAACAAAAAACTGGCGATACTGGTTTCCGAAGAAATTGCGCTTAATCATAACAAGCAGCTTTCAATTGAATTTAATGCAAAAAGCTTTACCGAACTGAGGAAGCAAATGACTAAGTTGGATTTCACACCGATTTCCTCTTCACGCCTTAAAAAGACCGGGTTAACGTTTTTAGGGGCACGTTATTGTTCCATACAGGGGCAGCTCGCCGCACAAATCAGACTGGCTGATAAAGACGGCATAATACAAACGCTTTATCAGACGCAATTGAACAATAAATTACAGTCCTTACCAGAAAAAAACTATGTCGTAGATGGTGTTCGAATCAAGCAATGGCAGGAAAATGGTCTATTCTTCG
>CAZWBV010000321.1:1098-2871 GCA_964632225.1 uncultured Gammaproteobacteria bacterium
GCCTGGCAAGCGCGGCAGCAGAATAATCCTAATCCGCATTTCTCATAGGGATTGTTATCCCTGTGAGAAATGCGGGCTAACCCAGTTTGCGTTTATGTAATCTACAACTACGTCGTATTCGCTGTGTTTAATTCGACAAACACTGGCGTTGTCTATTTTTATTCTGTAAATCCCGTTAGGACTTGCGCGCAACACATGACCAAGTACGGCTCGAATCACGCCGGCATGAGCAACGATCAAAATGTTTTGATTAGCATGTGATTCAACAATGGCATCGTATGCGTTTGCAACGCGTAAAATAAACTCGCCTAATGCCTCAGCCCCTTGAGGACGATTATTGACAGGATCACGGTAAAATGCATCATATTCCTGCAAATTTTCCTGCTTGATTTCAGTCCTTGTTTTTCCCTCCCAGGATCCAAAACCAATCTCCTTAAACCGGGTTTCGATCAAAACGGGTTTGTGAATTCGCACGGACAATTCTTTGGCAAAGGCATGACAACGTTGTAATGGTGAAGAAATTATTTTATCCCATGCCGTGTAGTCATCGATCGCCGCCCACATTTGTGACCAGCCTTTTACGCTCAAAGGGTCATCTATTCTATTGCCACGGTAACGACTTCCACCTTGCGGCTCACCATGACGTATCAAATCAACAACGGTGGTTGGCATTTTTTCGCATAAGTATTCGCTTAGCTATTCACCTAGCTATTCGATTAGTTATTTGTTTAACTATTCGCTTAAATAGGAATTTCCGTATTGGTGCAAACGTTCATCTAGAATTGACTGCAGTGCCTCGGTCACTTCATCAATTATTTTATCTGCATGCATATGATAATAACATAACTGGCAGGCTATTGGCTCGTGCAAACTTTTTCGATTTGCAATTTTAAAATCGATCCAGGCCAGCACAGGAATATCATTCAAACTGGTATCGATACAGATCCAAGTCTCCTCATCCAACAGTACTTCTAAATTTTTTAACCCAGGAATATCGATTTCAAGAGGATTTTTCAGACGCAATAATGCCAGTCGAACAATATTAAAAAGTGCAGCAGGCACCACTGTCGTTTCAGTGCTGTATCGCGGTATTCCCTCAAGCCTGCTTTTCATTGTTGGTTTTCGCCAATAGTATAATACTCACGATGTCAAACTCGCAAAAAGCATCGGCAATTTTTCTGGTAACCTTTGTACATTATCGATTATCGTATAGTTATTCTCTCCAAATATACGTTTTACGTAACCATCGGCCAGCGGATCCAGTGTAAGACAGTAGTTCAACACCCCTTTGCTATAGAGTTCCTCCACCGCCTTTTTTGTATCGTGTCTTAGATGCTGTGGATCGCGTTCATCAATATCTGCAGGTTCTCCATCAGTCACTAACAGTATCAATTTGCGACGTTGTGGTTGCTTAAGGAGATGCTGCCCAGCGTGACGCAATGCGGCACCCATACGAGTGGACAAGCCACCTGTCATGCCCGCCAACCGGGATTTGGCTTCAACATCAAAGTGCTGGTTGAAGTCTTTAAAACGATAGTATTGCACATCGTGCCGTCCATCAGACGAAAATCCGTGTATTGCAAACGGGTCACCGATACCGTTGATGGCAGTCGCCACCAACGTCACCGCTTCGCGCGTCAGTTGTAGAATAGTTTTATCCGATCCAGTAATCGACTCATTCGTCGATTCTGACAAGTCCATTAGCAGAACAACCGCAAGATCCCGGTTATTTAACACATTACGCATGGTGATGCGTGGATTGGGTTGCTCCCC
>CAZWBV010000322.1:0-2867 GCA_964632225.1 uncultured Gammaproteobacteria bacterium
AGGCGGAAGTATTCAGCAGGCAGCGGTTGTTTCGGTTCGTTTGGTATGGTTTCGACATGGGCGACGGTGAGTTTGTCGGCTTGAATTTTTTTTGAAATTATTTGAAATCGTTCTTTCCCACGGGCGGTTACACCTAATATACCGTCAGTCCGCATATGCCAATAATCAATCGTCGCCAGCGTGCCCAGATTAAAAAATACCGGGGGTTTGCCCACTTCCGAGCCTTCCTTTATAAGGCAAACGCCGAAGCTGGATCCGCTTTTCATGCAGTTGCTGACCATATCCAGATAGCGAGGTTCGAAAATGCGAAGTGGCAATACGCCATCGGGAAGTAAAACGGAATGTAATGGAAATATAGGGATGTGTAGCTCAGCCATGTATGTCAGAGCCCCAGTTCGGTATAAGCTTGTGCGGGACGTGTAAATGATCAAGGATTCGTGCGACAACAAAATCGACCAGATCGTTTACTGATTCAGGTTTGAAATAAAAACCTGGATTCGCTGGCATTATAGTGACACCTATACGTGCAAGCTTCAGCATATGTTCAAGATGGATTGCCGACAATGGCATTTCTCTCGGGACGAGAATAAGCTGTCGTTGTTCTTTGATCATGACATCAGCCGAGCGCTCTATGAGGTTATCACTGGTGCCACAAGCGATAGCTGCCAATGCGCCTGCGGAACAGGGGCAAACCACCATTGCGCTGGATTTATTCGTTCCACTGGCGACGGGTGCCATCCATTGGTCTTTACCAAAAACATGGAGCTGATTATTGGCCGTATTATAATAATTAGCAAAAAACGCCTGAATTTCTTTGGGGTGACCTGAAGATTTTATATCTGTTTCTGTGGCAATCACTGTTTGGGCGGCAGATGATATCATTAAATAAATTTCTTTTTTTGCATTAATTAAACATTCAAGTAGGCGCAAACCATATTGTGCGCCTGACGCACCAGTCAATGCGAGCGTAATAGTTTGATCAAATTGTTTATCAGAATCTTTCATTTAATTCTCTAATGAATAGGTCTCTGCATTTGTTGCCTGCACTTATTTGAATTGTTAACAGCCGATTTGTTGACAGACCCTTTTTTTGGTGGATCCTTAGCGCCTGTTTTCCAATTGTTGGATCAGTTTTTCATGAATTCCGCCGAAGGCACCGTTACTCATGATGAGTACATGCTCACCGCCTTGTGTATTGGCAACAATATAGTTAATTATTGCCTCTATACTATCAAAAATCTGTATCCGCTGTTCAGTTGAATCGACACTGTCTGACAAATTCCAGTCCAATTCTTCAGGTTGATAAAGCAGTATTTCGTCAGCGATGGCTAATGACCCTGCCAATGTGTTTTTGTGGATGCCCATGCGCATGGTATTGGATCGCGGTTCCAGTACGGCGATGATCGGGCTGGTACCAACGTGCTGGCGCAGGCCTTCCAGCGTTGTGTGAATAGCGGTAGGGTGGTGGGCAAAATCATCATATATAGTAATGTTATTAATAATGGCGCGTACTTCCATGCGACGTTTCGCGTTTTTAAACTTGCTTAATGCATCTGTCGCGATGTTAACCGGTACGCCTGCGTGTTCTGCAGCAATAATACTGGCGAGACCATTAAGTGCGTTATGTTTCCCTATCAACGGCCATTGAACTGTGCCAGATAATTTTTTATTTTTAACTATCTCGTATTCACTTGAATCGTCTTTTTTGTTTATCGCCTGCCATTCAGTCTCGTTTTGATTCGATTTTTTCGTGGCGTTGTTAGTTGAGTTGTTAGTCAAGTTATCAGAAGCCGTGTGCGAGGCGGATTTATCTGACGCATCCGCAAATAAAACCATTGGTGTCCAGCAGCCCATTTCAATGACATCTTTTGCGTTGTTATCATTTTTAGGCGCAACGATGAGGCCATTGCCGGGGACTGTGCGAACCAGGTGATGAAATTGCTTTTTGATTGCATCCAGGTCCGGGAAGATATCTGCATGATCAAATTCAATATTATTGATAATCAGCGTTTTAGGTCGGTAATGAATAAACTTGGAGCGTTTGTCAAAAAAGGCACTGTCATATTCGTCTGCTTCTACAATAAAAAAAGGTGGATCGCCCAGGCGTGCTGAGACACCGAAATTCTGCGATACGCCGCCGATTAAAAACCCTGGGTTAAGTTTGGCTTCTTCCAGTATCCAACTCAGCATGCAGCTGGTAGTTGTTTTGCCATGTGTACCTGCGACAGCGATTACCCAGCGATCTTGTAATATGTACTCCGCAAGAAAGGCCGGCCCGGAAATATATTTTAAACGTTGATTTAATACATGTTCGATTGCTGCATTTCCACGGGATAACGCGTTGCCTACGACGACGATATCCGGTGCAGGATTGAGGTGCCCGGCTTTGTAGCCTTCCATCAACGTAATGCCTTGTTCGCTTAGTTGGGTGCTCATGGGTGGATAAACATTTGCGTCGCTACCCGTTACTTTATAACCAAGTTGACGTGCCAGCAGCGCAATGCCACCCATAAATGTACCGCAAATACCTAAAATATGTATATGCATGTATTATCCTTAGCCTGTGCCTGGTGCGAGAAATATCATATTAGCAATTCGAATAGAGAAATACATGTAAAGTACCGAAATACCGAAAGTAACAGGGATAGCGACTGACAAGGCGTGCCGTAGAATATGGGCGATAACCAAAATATTCCAGATAACCAGTAGTAATAATGCCCAACGGGGAATAAAAAACAGTGCGCTGTCAGCGGCTTCAGCACCGTTTGATAGCCAGAATAGTATTGGCCAAGCGACTATCTGTAATAGTGCGCCTGTACCTGCCAATGCGGTGATTGTTTGAGTTCGGCGTTCCGGGCTGTCGATTA
>CAZWBV010000323.1:0-2864 GCA_964632225.1 uncultured Gammaproteobacteria bacterium
TTGTTAATTTGAAAAGAGCGTTCAAAGACCTTGTCGCGTAATTCGGGCTTAATGCCCGGGCCGGTGTCCTCTACCCAGAGTTCGTTTTTATTTACTGTAATAATTACTTCTCCTTGTTTTGTGTAGGTATAGGCGTTTCTTATGAGGTTAGCGATAATAATTGACAATAATTGCGGATCAGCCGCAATAGCCACGTCTTCATTTATGATCAGGTTCGCCTTGATAGCGCCGTCTCCAATCAAGTGTTGCAATTGATCCATTTGTTGTTGGGCAATCTGTGCGACAGAATAACGTTCGACGGGGATGTTTTTATCACGCGTCGGTTCGCGTGCCAGCAATAGAAAGGCAGAAATCGTTTGCGCCATGTCGGTTCCCGTGCGGTATATACGGGCAACTTGTTTGCGTGTTTTGTCGCTCAGTTCAGGGTTGGTGAGCAGTACTTCAGCGGCACCATTGATGACAGTTAACGGCGTTCTTAATTCATGGCTGACATCCGCAGTAAAGGTGCGTTCACGTTCCAGGAATGCCTGCAAGCGTTTAATGTACATTTCAAATTCATGTGCGAGGATGCCTACCTCGTCATTTGCATAACCCTCCATTGAAAATTGAATGGATTGTGAATCATGCAATTCGCTGATTTGAGTTGCCAGTCGACTGACTGGCGAGATGACCCTGCTCCCTGTGAAATACCCTAACCAAACAGAAAGGCACACGGCCAGAATAATACCTGCGATTAATGATTTGTTGATAAATGCCTGGTGATCTTCAAAATCGGTTAGATCAAATACGAAATAAAGTTTGTCCTGGTTGACCTCGCGCACGAACACATGATATTCCTTTTTGCCGACATGCACTTCCTGGAAGCCAATAGGCAGTCCCTGTATGTTGTCAGGTATAAATCCATTGTTTGTTGAGTTTGATTCTACATAGAGCGTAAAGGCAGAGCGCGGTCTGGACGCGACATGCTTATCGTGTATGTAATACTCAATCAAGTCGTCTACTTCAGCGAGCAGGTATTTGTTTATCAGGCCTTGTTCCGTTTCGAGGATCGCGTAGCGAATGCCCAGGGCAAAGGTGGAACTGATTACAAGTGTCAGAAGTACGAATGCGATAATTAACCGTAACCGTAATTTAAACCTAGTTTTCATTTTTGTCGGTCAGTCTGTAACCAATGCCGCGAATCGTTTTCAAAAGAGGTGTTTCATGTTTTTGATCCAGCGTGCTTCTAAGTGAGTGCATATGCGTTCTTAATGAATCACTGTCGGGTGGATTGTCTCCCCATAATGTGCGCTCTATTTCTTCTCGCTTAACTACTCGATGCGTTTCACGCATTAACAGCTCTAATATTTTTATTGTTGTTGCGGTCAAGTTTAGTTTTCTGGCACTGCGTGTTGCGATACGGGTTTGGGCGTCGTAGTCGAGATCCGCGATACTTAGCTTTTTTTGAATAATGGGATTAACCCGGCGCGTTAGGGCTTGAATTCTGATTTCCAGTTCTTTAAGTGCGAATGGTTTGATCAGATAATCATCGGCTCCTACGTCAAAGCCTGCTATTTTGTCATCGAGTGTGTCACGGGCAGTGAGCATGATGATGGGCGTGGTAATTTGTTCTTTTTCACGTAATGCATTGCAGACTTCAATGCCGTCCATCTCAGGCAGCATTAGATCCAGTACGATGATGTCATAGCTATTTTCTTTTGCTAGATTAAAGCCACTTTTTCCGGTGTGAGCCCAGTCGAGGGTATAGCCTTTTGGTTCCAGGAAGTCAAAAATATTGTTGACGATTTCCGGGTTGTCTTCAATAATTAGTACATGCAATGGCGTATGTCCTGATCGAGTGCTATTTATTTAATTAGTCGATAATGTTGTGGATACCCGCTGTTTGCGACCTTTGAATCGATTGCTGCACGTGCGATGGCGGCGGGTATTTCTTCAATTAGTCTGGGGTCAAAAGGTTTGGGAATAATGTATTCGGGGCCGTAATTCAGGGTAGTCAATTGATACGCTGAAAGTACTTCTTTCGGGACGGGTGTTTTAGCCAGCTCGCTCAATGCTTTTACCGCTGCGATTTTCATTTCATCGTTTATCCTTTTCGCGCGTACATCCAGCGCGCCGCGAAAGATAAAGGGAAAGCCGAGCACATTGTTAACCTGGTTTGAATAATCGCTGCGGCCTGTGGCCATAATTAAATCTTTGCGGGTAGATAGCGCAAGTTGCGGCGAAATTTCCGGATCAGGATTGGATAACGCAAATACAATGGGTTTTGCCGACATAGATTGCAGCATGGACGCTGAAACCAAATTTGCGCCGGATAAACCGATAAGTACATCAGCTCCAGACAGGACATCTGCCAACGTTCTTTCGCTGGTTTTATTTGCAAAATACTGTTTTTGTATCGTCAGATTTTCACGTTCAGAATGAACAACGCCTGTTCGGTCAACCAAATTAATATGTTCTTTGCGAGCGCCTAATTTTATCAGTAGTTTCATCGACGCCGTCGCAGCAGCACCAGCACCCAGGCACACTATTTTGACTGCGTCCACAGATTTGCCCTGTAGCTCAATTGCATTGAGTAAACCTGCAGCAATGATGATCGCAGTCCCGTGTTGATCGTCATGAAAAACCGGAATATCAAGTCGTTTAATCAGTTCTTCTTCTATTTGAAAGCAGTGGGGTGCAGCGATGTCTTCCAGGTTGATACCGCCAAATGTCGGTGCAATATTTTCTACCGTATTGATAAATTCTTCAGGGGAGGCTGCGTTAATTTCTATGTCGAAAACATCAATGTTAGCAAATTGCTTGAACAAGACCGCTTTGCCTTCCATTACCGGTTTGCTGGCGAGGGCACCGACATTGCCCAGGCC
>CAZWBV010000324.1:0-2835 GCA_964632225.1 uncultured Gammaproteobacteria bacterium
ACCCGTAGAGTGACTACGTGATCGCCTAAAATCCGAGAAAAAGACTTTATCTTCAGCGCCTTAGTCGCCCTCGTTACGATCCAACTGATTTGTTTAGGATTATCAAACACGGTGATGATGAATAATCGAATCAGAATATATATTACTTTATTGCTAATCCAATTGGGTTTGACGACAGTGGTAGCGGCGGCTAGCACTATTCAGGTAATGGCGCTATTTAATGGTAAGGCGGTGGTGAAAATTGATAACTCGCGACACACGCTGTCTGTTGGTGAGAGCAGTCCGGACGGCGTAAAATTAATATCCGCTGACAGCGAAAAGGCCGTCCTGCAAGTTAGCGGAAAAAAAAAGACCTATCGTGTCGGCAATGCTGTTTCCATAGGAACACAGTTCAACGAACCAGTTGAGCGCGTTGTTCAAGCATTTCCCGACAAGATGGGCATGTATTATATACAAGGCAGTGCGAATGGCTATCCGATCAAGTTTTTGATTGATACTGGTGCAACCACCATTGCGATGAACTCAGCGCAGGCAGACCGATTGGGCATCGACTATAAGCTCATTGGAGATCAAGCATTGGTCAGCACTGCCTCGGGTATCGCGAAGGCGTACACCATAAATTTAAACAAAGTCAAAGTAGGGGAAATAGAGTTGCAGAATGTCAGGGCGATGGTAATTGATGGCGGTTATCCTAAAGAAGCCTTATTGGGTATGTCATTTTTAAGTCGGGTATCCGTTGAGCAGAAAGGAAATCGAATGCAAATAAAAAAGAAACATTGATATTATTGCGTCGTTATTATAACCCTGAGCAGAAAATACCGCGACATTAGCATGGCGTAGCGATTTTATAATACGTTGTTTTTTATATACCCCCATTCAACATGCTTTCCGTGGCAATGGCAAGTATGTGTTTATCACCCAGTATAAGACTGCCTGATCAATCAGTAAAGAATTTAGCCCAATTGTGAATATTCACTAAACTAATAATAAGTTATAACTTGTGAAATTAGTATTTGGTAGTTAATATAATTTGTCCGTATAACTCTTATTCGGTGCCTTGTGACTGTCAAAGTTGTTACATTGACTTTATAGTTTAAGAATTGCATTAAAGAAGATTTTAATATGACAAATTCAACGAGATTAATCATTCATACTGATTCGAGGAAATTACCGGATGTAAATACCTTTCGTGCAGCTGCCGCTTCATTAGCAAAAGCCTATAAAGCTCGCTATGCTAATAAAAAGGATAATATAAAATTGGTATTCGTTAAAAGTGGCGTAGATATCGCAAACGCTATAAATAGCATTCAAGCTGGAAAAATAATTACCCTGGATATAGTATCTCACGGAAACCAGGGCGGTATACATATATCAAGAAATTTATCACCTCCTATAAAATCTGGAATTATTCAAAAACGGGCGCATGTAGAAATTAGAAAATATTCAGACAGACCACAAACTGTGGAAGACGCAGAATATATTGAAGAATCTATGCATGGCTTGTATTCGGATTATTTTTCTAAAGTCGGGGTATCGTATTATTATAATCAAACATTCGACAGATCTGCTGATATCGCGAATTTATCAGATATTAAATTTGATAGATTTGCGGATAGTGCGGTTGTGGAGTTTCACGGATGCCGAACCGCAGAAATTGTACCCATATTAAATAGCTTTATTAAAGATAATTTTGCTAAAAATTTTTCAGATTCACTTAAAAATAGAGGTATTGTTATAGGCCACATAACAAACACTGCGCCCGATAAAAATCCAAACGGAAATAAAGATGACTATCGTTATGGATTAGTGCGAGTATATAAAAATGGCGATCTGATCAAGGATAAAGTAGAAAGATCGAAGTTAAAATTTCCGAATTCATCTTCACCCTAGCTGAACCCTAGCTGACATATTCTCAAGTGAAAGCAGTTTGCTGAAAACGGATTAAAAGGCTCAAGCAATATGCGCGTAAAAATAATCGCTATAGTTAGTTTAGTCGTATTGTTCATGCTTGTCGGTCTGTTTGTTTATTTATTTGAACCCTATGTAGTGCTGGACAGGGATCGCGTGAGTACAATACCCATTTACGTTGACACAATATACGTTAACGTAACCGGTGAACCAGGTTGTGCAAAATTATACAGGCTTAATAATACTGATGACCAGAACTCGGTTATCACCCAAATACCAGTGTTTGTCTATCTGCCCGAAGGACTACCATCACCTGAGGATGGCAATTATGCGTATTCAAACAACAAATTCACACTTAAAGGTTATGAATATAAGTGGGTGAAGAAAAATGTGATTACAGGCAAAAAAGTGGAATATCCTGCCGCGCGGTTTGATGTCCTTAGTTGGCGGTTACATACACCGTATAAAGTATGGACAAGTCTGGCATACAGCGAAAAACCGCCACTTGTCAAAATATCGACCGAGCCGGTTGAACATACCTATAACAGTTCTGATCATCCCCCAACAATATTCATTGGGCAGAATTCCATTGATTGTCTTAAATAAACCAAACCAGTTGACTAATGGATATTCGGCAATAAGGTCACTGCCTGTGAGTTGAAAAAGCGGAATGTTCAATAAGAAGGAACAGCGGTATTGTTGCACGATGCCATTAGCGCGTTGGGTTCGTTGAGTCGTCGTGGCCGAATGACCTGTGCCACTTAAGATTAAAGCCCGCCTGACAACCCGCTAAATGAGATGGCTCGTATATTTTTATGGGTGTCCTATTCTGTCCTTTATGTCTTCTAGAATGCTTTGCTGAGGTCTTGCTGGCCTAAGATTCGCACGATAATAATGTGTTCGTCTCCTTCAATCCGGTAATAAATA
>CAZWBV010000325.1:0-2821 GCA_964632225.1 uncultured Gammaproteobacteria bacterium
ATTACTGGCTGTTAAGTTCTTAGCAGCGTTATTTTAAGTTGTTTTTAAGTTGTTTGTTGTTGGTCTACATTGTTGCTTACCCGTTGCTTCGAAACTATTTCGAAACTATTTCAAAACTATTGCAAAACTGTGGGTATTTCCCTGAGCATGGTTATAAACATGAACTTTAAATTTGGGGTCTATCTAAAAACTTGGAGCCTGTCGAAGCGCTTTATACATAATTTTTCTATAAAATAGTCACCCAAGTGATCATTCTAAATACCCTGTTTTTTTGTAAAATAATGCACACTGCATCAAGTATGCCGAATCTATTATCTTCTTGCACTGTTTTTGTTGGTTTTACTGCGGCACCACAACGACGGATTCATCGGTTTTCCATTGTGGCGAATCTCAAAATATAAACTAGGCCTGCTATTGCCGCCGCTTTTTCCGACGCTGGCTATTGTTTCACCTGCTTCTATCCAATCACCCGGTTGCCGGTACAGGCTTTGATTAAACCCATACAAACTCATGAAATTGTCACCATGGTTAATAATAAGGAGTAAGCCGTAACCCGGTAACCAGTCCGCGAATGCCACTTGGCCATGCGAAATGGCGCGTACTGCCTCGCCTTCCTTCGCGTTAATAATGACGCCTTGCCATTTTAACTTGCCCATTTTGCGGGACGAACCGTATTTAGCGCGTATTTTCCCTTTTACTGGCCACTGCATCTGACCTTTTTGACGTCCAAAATTGATTAAAGTTTCGACTTGTTCTGGAATGTCGGGCATCGCTTGCATAAGTTTTTGCAAGAGACGTTCCAGGCGCTTCTCATCACCCCGCATCTTTCCAAGTTTCCGGCTTTTTGAGCGGATTTCTTTATTGAGCTTGGAAAGGACTAGCTTACGTTGTTTTTTTGTGTCCCTAAGGGATTGGATTTCATTTGATCGGGTTTGCTGACTAAGTTGCAGTTTTTTTGTTTGTTTATGAATGGCGATTTGTAATTGTTCGATTTCAGTTATTTCATTTTTAACGCTAATGACATTTTCGCTTCTTACTTTTATAAAATAGTCGTAATAAGACAGGGTGCGGCCTAGCGCAGCGGGGTTTTGTTGGTTCAATAGCAATTTTAGATAATCCTGTCGGCCAATTGAATAGGCGGCTCGCAGTTGTTGTGACAAAACATCTTTATGTTGGAGTAGTTGCTTGCGCAGTTTTGCAATTTTTTTTTGTTGTTGTTTAAGTGTCCGTGTTTGGGTTTTTAGTTGTTGGCTGGTTATTAGTAAATCATTTGAAATGCGGCCAATATTTTTTTCATGTGTACGTAATTCGTTGTGCAGTATGTCCACTGATGAACGTGCTGAAGTAAGTTCTTTTTGCAGGCTTTTGATAACGCGGCGCAGTTTTCTGAGTTCTGCTGCTTTCGCTTTTTGTTGTTTGGTTAAGCCGTTCTTTGTATCGTTCTTTAGATAGCCAGATGCCTGACCTGAATTATTTGCTGCACTGGTATCAGCCGTGATTCCAATGCTGAAGGTTAAGCTGAAGAATAAAAAAGTAAATGAAATAAAAAGGTGTGTTGCGCTAAATCGCATGCGTTAATGCTCGTTGATTAATCAGGGGCCCTAAAGTTCATAACGACATATATTTTCACTTAAAGAAGCTCTACCAAGCGTTGTCCATTCATTTCTTCTGGTTTGTCGAGACCCATTAAATAAAGCATGGTGGGTGTGATGTCTGAAAGTGTGCCGCCTTTGGCTGCTTTAGCCGGCCTGCCAACATAGATGAAGGGCACTGGATTAAATGTATGGGCAGTATGGGCCTGCCCTGTTCCTTCACCTTGCATTTGTTCGGCGTTGCCGTGGTCTGCTGAAATCAATACTTCGCCGCCGACTTTGTGCAGTGCGTCAATTACCTCACCCAAACAACCGTCAATCGTTTCGATGGCCTCAATGGTTGCCTGGTAATTGCCGGTGTGGCCCAGCATATCCGGGTTGGCATAGTTACAAATAATGGCGTCATATTTTTTACTTTCGATGGCCTTAATGAGGTGTTTGGTTACGGTTGCAGCGCTCATTTGCGGCACCTGGTCATAAGTCGGTACATCGGGGGAGGGTATTAGGATACGGTCCTCTCCTGCGAAGGGGGCTTCCTGGCCGCCATTAAAGAAAAAAGTGACGTGCGCATATTTTTCGGTTTCCGCGATGCGCAGTTGTTTTAACCCCAGTTTTGATATGTATTCACCAAACACATTACTTAATTTCACTGGCGGAAAAACCACGGGGATATTAAAATCGGCACTGTATTCGGTCAGGCTGACAAACGCGCCCAGTTTTGGATAGGCGTCGCGATGAAAGCCGTGAAATTTTTCTTCGAGAAAAGCACGGGTAATTTGCCGTGCTCGATCAGATCGGTAATTCATAAATATGACCGTATCGCCATCATTGACGGTGATTTGTTGCTTGCCATCCTGGACGATCGCGGTCGACTTTATAAACTCATCTGATTCGCCGCGTGCGTAAGCATCATTTACCGCTATTTCGGCACCATCCGCCGTGAATTCGCATTTGCCAGACGTGATCAGATCGTAACACGCATGTGTGCGTGTCCAACGGTTGTCTCTGTCCATCGCAAAATAACGTCCGATTACCGAGGCGAATTGCCCTTTTCCAAGGCGCTTAAATGTGGCCTCCATTTTTTGTATAGGCGCGGTCGCGCTTTTCGGTGTTGTGTCGCGGCCATCAAGAAATGCGTGCAAATAAATTTTTTCAGCGCCCCTATTGGCGGCCATTTCAATGATGGCATGTATATGGTTTTCGTGGCTATGTACGCCGCCTTGAGAAAG
>CAZWBV010000326.1:0-2750 GCA_964632225.1 uncultured Gammaproteobacteria bacterium
AAATCTTAGAGGCGCAATACGGCCATTATTAGAGTGGCAAACAAAAGTTGTGGATAAAGAGGTTGAACAACCTACATCTATAATTACGTAATTCATACTACTACGTACTTTATTGTATTATGTAGTTCTTAAATTAACTATTATTAAATACTGATTGTGAGTGATTTATATGGAAGATCATAATAGAAAGTGTCGTTTTTGTAACGAACCTCTGAATCAATCGTTTGCGGATTTGGGCATGTCTCCAATGGCAAACTCCATAATTAAGCCGACGAATATGCATAAAATAGAAAGTTTTTATCCGTTACATGCCTATGTCTGTAATAGCTGTTACCTTGTTCAACTGGAAGAATTTGAATCGCCTGATTCAATTTTTAGTGATTACAGTTATTTTTCGTCCTATTCGGAAAGTTGGTTGGTGCATGCAAAAAACTATACAGACTATATGACTGAGCGGTTTAGTATCAACAAAGATTGGCATGTTGTGGAAATTGCGAGCAATGATGGGTATTTATTAAAGAATTTCGTGGCCAATGGTGTTCCGGTCACCGGTGTGGAACCGGCAGAAAATGTAGCCAAAGTAGCAAAAGAAGCAGGTATACCCTCAGTTGTTAAATTTTTTGGACAAAATGCAGCAAATGAGCTTGTTGAACAGGGTAAAGGGGCTGATTTATTGTTAGGTAACAACGTGCTCGCGCATGTACCTGATCTTAATGATTTTGTCGGTGGCATGAAAATTTTACTAAAACCGAATGGTGTTATAACCATGGAGTTTCCGCATTTATTGAGACTATTTAAACAAAATCAATTTGATACTATTTATCATGAGCACTTTTCCTATTTTTCGTTTATAACCGTAGAAAAGGTATTTAAGCATCACGGCATTATATTGTTTGATGTCGATCAATTACCGACACACGGTGGTTCATTAAGAATCTTCGGAAAGCATGAAAATGACAGCTCGAAGCAGATTACCGACCGGGTAGCTAATTTAAGACAGGAAGAAATCGATTTTGGATTTACCGATCCAAAAACATATGATTTGTTCGCCGAGCAGGTGAGGGAGACGAAAAGAAAGTTACTCGAGTTTCTTATTCAGGCGAAAAGAGAGGGTAAGCATATTGTGGGCTACGGCGCGGCTGCCAAAGGGAATACGTTATTAAATTATTGCGGTATTCGTTGTGATTTTCTCGATTACACAGTAGATCTGAGTCCTCATAAACAAAATCATGGATTGCCAGGTACGCATGTGCCTATCTTGTCACCGGAAAAGATACTGGAAACAAAACCTGATTATGTACTGATATTGCCCTGGAACTTGCGCGAAGAAATTATGAAACAAATGTCAACTATAAGGCAATGGGGCGGTAAATTTGTTGTGCCCATACCAGAGGTAAAAGTTTTCGAATGATTTTTACGGAGACATCTTTAGCCGGTGCCTATGTTATTGAGCCTGAGAAGATAATAGATGAACGTGGTTTTTTTTCCCGATCTTGGTGTGAAAAGGAGTTTTTAGATCACGGGATAAACACGGTCGTCAAACAATGTAATATTTCCTACAATAAAAAAAAAGGGACTTTGCGGGGGATGCACTACCAAATAGAACCCAATGAAGAAGAGAAGTTGGTGCGATGCACAAAAGGCGAAATTTTTGATGTGATTGTTGATGTTAGACCAGATTCCTGTACCTACATGCAACATTTGTCTTTTGTGTTAAACGAATTTAATCATCAAATGCTATTTATTCCGAAAGGTATGGCGCATGGTTTTCTAACAATGGAAGACAATACTGAAGTTTTTTATCAGATGTCAGAATTTTTCAACCCGGAATCAGCAAACGCTTTTAGGTGGGACGACCCTTTGTTCAAAATTGAATGGCCAAAAATTGGACAGCGCATTATTTCAGAAAAAGACAAGCAATATCCTGCTTTTATAAAATAGTATAAAATAGTGGAATGAAATAACGATGCAAAGAATAGATCTCACTCAAAATGTTGAGAATTTGGGTGGTGACATGTATCAGCTCATTGAGGAGATGTATCCTATATGTCGGAGTATTACCGGCAATGGTGTCAGGGAGACACTGGCGATTATAAAAAAACGTTTGGCAATTGATATAGTTGAAATTAAAACGGGTACCAAAGTATTTGATTGGGAAGTACCTAAAGAATGGAATATTAGTGGTGGATATATAAAGGATTCGAATGGAAATAAAATTGTAGATTTCAAAAAAAATAATCTACATGTGCTAAATTACAGCATACCTATCAACAAGAAAGTATCGAATAAAGAACTTAAAGAACATCTTTTCAGCATCCCGGAAAACCCAAACTGGGTACCTTACCGTACGTCTTATTACAATGAGAATTGGGGGTTCTGTGTCAGTCATAATCAGTACCTGGAATTAAATGATAACGAGTATCAGGTCGTTATCGATTCCGAGTTAAAGGAAGGACACCTAACCTATGGGGAGTACTATAAAAAAGGTCAAACAAAAAAGGAAATTTTAATATCCTGCCACATTTGCCATCCATCACTTTGTAATGATAACCTGTCTGGTATTGCGCTAAGTACGTTTCTTGCCAATATTCTCGATAAGATACCTACATTATATTCGTATCGATTTTTATTTATTCCTGGAACCATTGGATCAATTACCTGGTTAAGTGAGAATGAATCGAAAGTCTCGCAGATTGAGCACGGCCTTGTGGTCGTATGCGTCGGAGATGACGGCGAATTTACCTACAAAA
>CAZWBV010000327.1:0-2741 GCA_964632225.1 uncultured Gammaproteobacteria bacterium
ATTTAAGGGTCCGTTGTTCTCTGGTCCATTACAGAAAGTACAATTTATCCAAGGCCGTTTTACGGTGGACTATGACGCCGGGATGCTCAGGGGGCTGACCTTCAGTCAGGTGTTTGTGCCTGATGATCAGGGTAATCTGACGAAAAGAGTGGTCGGTGATGATCGACCCTTGATTCTCGAGGGATTTCGGTTTTACACTACATTTAATAAGGGGTTTTCCGTGTTACTCACCTGGATTCCTGACCAGGGGCCACCCATTACGGGAACGGTTAATATGCCTTCTTACCCGTTGTTTGAGTATAAACAAGGCAATACCTGGACCACACCCGACAACCAGGAAATAAAGTTTTGGCTGCAACTTGAAGCCGGTATGAAGCTGGATGAAGCCTGGCGGTTAGATGGCAGGAACGCATCGGGTGTTTTGGTTGTCTCACAAGATAAGCAACGAATTGAGTTGCAACCTGGTGATAGCATACCAATTATGGGTGGTCAGTTGCGTTATGAAAAACTACTGACCTGGATGGGGTATAAAGTTTTTTATAATCCGACTATCACATGGTTGTTTTTTGTTTCATTAATCAGTGTATTTGGGCTTAGTTGGCATTACTGGAAAAAAATGGCCTCCAGGCCGTGGCCTGATGGTGTCAAAAATCCTAAGGACGAATCGACAGGGGCGCAGATGCAAGGAGATGTTGTTTGAATTCTACTGACATAGTTGCAGAACTACCCTGGTTGTGGTCTGGGTTGGCTGCGTATGCATTGGCGACATTTGTCGCTATTTGGGGCGTGGTGCCTCGCCATCAAGTTGGTATGGCCAATCTCGGTGGTGTTAATGCGGGAGGTAACGAGGGCGGCAATCAGCATGAGAGGCTGATACTTGCTCTTTTAATTAGCGCATTGATATTTCTGACGATTGCAATCGCACAGCGATGGGTGCGTATTGGCCATGGTCCGTGGATTAGTTTGTTTGAATTACTCATGAGTCAATTATTAAGTCTGGGCGTTATTTTTACGCTCGCTTATTGGCGCTTGCCGGGCTTGCGCGCCAGCGCTGTTATTGCGCTGCCTGTTTTATGGATACTGGGGACCTGGGTGCTCATGCTTGAACCCAAGGCGAGCCACTTTCCAGCGACTTATTATAATGAGTGGAAATGGGCGCATGTATTTTTGGGTAAGGTGTATCTTGCGTTACTGTTACTCGGTGTGGCGCTTTCTGGTGTCATGGTATTACGGCAGTTTAAACGCAGCGCCGTTTATTTCGAACGTATGCCGGGAAACGAAACTCTGGATAGAATTGCCTGGCGTTTTATGATGTTGGCGCTGGTATTTGATAGTTTAATGTTGATCGCCGGTGCGGTTTGGGCACAGGATGCCTGGGGACGTTATTGGTCCTGGGATCCATTGGAGACATCGGCATTTATTACCTGGCTTGCGCTGGCGCTGGGTTTACACTTGCGATTGACTTACCGAATTCCTGCTTGGGTAAGTGGTGCGATGATCATCGGTATATTTGCGTTAGCGTTTACAACTTATTTTGGCATACCGTATTTGAGTGCAGCTGCGCACAAAGGCATGGTATGAATAGCGAGTCAATCGAGGGGCAGAGTAAGCGTAACAATGTCGACGGCAATAATGTCAAAGGTTATGTTAAAGATAATGTCGAAGATATTGTGTCCGGACTATCTGTTGTCATGGTACTTACCATTATCGGGTTAATTTCATTTTTAATCAATAATTCTAATTTGGTTCCTGCTATGCAATCTGCTCAGTCAAATACTGCTTTGGTAAACAAGGGTGCGCTGCCTGCAAATAAAGCTGGCGATAGACGATCCCATGAAATACAAATTCGCTTTGACCAGGCGATTGCGCTACTGCATGCGAAGCAATATGAATTTGCAGTTACCGCGTTAGATCATGTAATTGCATTAGCCCCAAAGTTACCGGAAGCGTATGTCAATATGGGGTTTGCGCTTTTAGGTCTGGAACAATATGAAAGTGCAGGTAATGCATTTAATAAAGCAACGGAACTCAAAGTGGACCAAACCAATGCATATTGGGGCCTGGCTTTGTCACTGGAAGGATTAAAAGATTATGAAGCGGCATTGGGTGCGATGCGATCTTATATCCATTTATCAACCCCCGATGATCCGTTTTTAGCAAAAGCACGTTCGGCATTATGGGAATGGGAAGCTAGGTTAGGGCGTATACAGGGCGTTAAAGAGCAGCCGGATGGGACGTTAAAGCGGGAATCGAACTAATATCACGTGTTATGTCATCTCCTTTGAACTGTTTTCTTATTGTTATCCTGGTGGCACTGGTATTGTGTGCTTGTGAAGATAAAACCTTAGCGCCGTTAAATGTTGTTGTTGGTGAATCTTTTCCGACGATTGTTGTGAAAAGCCTTGAAGGTAACGATGTTTCACTTGACTCATCTTCGGGAAAAGCACAGGTAATCAATATTTGGGCGACTTGGTGTGGCCCATGTCGCCACGAATTGCCCAGCTTACAGCGTCTAAAATCCAAGCTGGATGATAAAAAATTTGATGTCATTGGCATATCGGTGGATAACGATGACCATCTGGTACGTGAGTTTTTAATTGAGCAAAAGGTCAGCTACCCAAATTTTCTGGATACAGACTCGGTTATCGTCAATGATGTGCTGGGTGTTCGCGTTTACCCCTCCACTTATCTGGTGCGTTCAGACGGCATTATTGAGGAAATTATTCAAGGATGGCGAGAAT
>CAZWBV010000328.1:0-2739 GCA_964632225.1 uncultured Gammaproteobacteria bacterium
GCGTGCGCACAAGCTTGTCCCACAACCGCTATCATCTTTGGTGATACCATGAATGAAGAAAGTAAAGTCGCCAGGTTATGGAAGAAACAGCAAGTACAAAGAACAAAAATAAAACAGAACAAAAGTAATTCAGATTTACGCGGTTATCGTATTTTTGAAGAACTCAATGTTGATCCTTCAATTATGTATATGGAACGGGTTCGAGATACATCAGTATAACTAGAACCTCTGATCAAAGGTTCCCTAATCATCCCACATCATAAAATTAGAATGGAAGAGTCAGTGAAATGATAGTAAGTGAAAAAGATATCAACGAACAAATAAAGTGGGCGAAGATAAATACAGATGTCTTGCGTAGTTTGGAGAATCCACGTAAAGCATATTGGGTGACGTTATTTATCTGTGTTGCAATGTTTAGTTGTGCTGTTGCTGCTGAGATATATCAATATCAAACTGGCATGGGCCCCGCTAATCTGAATAACCCTCATATGTGGGATATGTATATTGCCTCTTTTGTATTCTGGATTGGCATGAGCCATTCGGGGACGTTACTTTCGGCGATTCTTCATATCATTCACGCTGACTGGCGTAAACCCATCTATCGTTTCGCCGAAGCGATGACGACATTTTCGTTATTGACAGCGGGTTTTTTCCCAATGATTCACTTGGGCCGTTTGTGGAATTTGTACTGGGTATTACCTTATGTCAGTGATCGTGGACATTGGCCTAACTTTAGATCGCCACTGGCATGGGATGCGTTTGCGATAAGTACTTATCTCTCTGCATCCGCTTTATTCCTGTTTATTGGTATGATTCCTGATTTAGCAATCTGTCGGGACAATACTAAGGGTTGGCGTAAGAAGCTCTATACCGCACTTTCTCTGGGGTGGACGGGCAATGATCGTCAATGGCGGCATTTTCGTAAGACGTATTTGTTAATGGCCTGCTTTTTAATTCCGTTAGCTGTTTCCGTGCACTCGATCGTATCGTCCGATTTTGCCATGTCAATTATGCCTGGCTGGCACATTACGTCATTCCCGCCTTATTTTGTTGCCGGCGCGCTGTACTCAGGTTGTGCGGCAATTATTACCTTGTTTGTCTTGTTGCGTTATTTCTTCCGATTTGAAGAATATATGACGACCGCCATTATGGAAAAAATTGCCAAGCTGACATTTGCAATTGCAATGGTATGGACTTATCTGAATCTGATTGAATTCGGTGCTACCTGGTATGGTCATAACGTCTATGATAAGGAACTATTGATTGCAAAAGCTAACGGGCCGTACGCGTGGATATTCTGGACAATGATATTTACCGGCATGGTAGTGCCGTTTGCGCTGGCGGTAGAAAAGTTCAGGCGACACATGCCGACCATGTTTGTGGTGTCATTAATTTTGAACTTATCGATGTATTTTGAGCGATGGATGATCGTCGCACCGACTTTGGCGATGTCACATCAGTCACATCAGTGGGATGTGATGTGGCCGAGTATCGTGCAGTGGGCGATTGTGTTTGGCAGTTTCGGCTGGTTTGGTATTCTGTTTCTGGTGTTTGTGAAAATTTTCCCCTGTGTCTCCATGTATGAAGTGAAAGAAATGGTTTATCACCGTAAACGTGAAGCTGAATCAGAAGCTAGTACGGCGAGTACCGCCACCAATAAACCAAACCTGGAAGGAGCTAACTAAATTTATGAAAAATTATCGAATTCTTGGTTTGTTTAATAACTTTGAAGAAGCTTTTTCTGCCTTACATGACATTAAAGCTTCAAAGGTGCAGGGCGTCTCTATTGACGATGTGACATTAAACTCACCTATTGAGCACCCGGAAATTGAAGAAGTGTTGGGTGAACGCCCCTGCCATCTTCCAAAATTTACGTTAGGGGGTGCATTATTTGGCTTGACGTTTGGTTTCTTGTTTCTTGCCAGTGCACAAGCCTCATTTCTGGTGCAGCCTCAAGGCGGAAAAGCGATTGTGCCATTGCCATCAAACTTTGTGCTGGTATATGAAATGATTATTTTCTTCGCTGTCTGGACAACCGTTTTCGCATTTTTATTTTTGGCGGGGTTGTTTAGAAAACGACACAATCTCTACAGTGAAAAAGTCAGCCTTGATCAGATTGGTGTGATCATCGAACTGGATAAAAATCAGCTCGACCCACTAAAAGATCTATTTAAACAACACAAAGTGTTAGAAATTCGTGAAGAGGCTATACGATGATGTTTATAGGGAGGAGGTTAGTCCCTGCACTGTTTTTATCTATGCTGGTACCCGCACTCGTGTTTGCATGGCCTTGGTCGACAGATATGATGAATCAGCCCAGTATAAAACCGCAGGAAACATATAAAGGTAAAATATTTTCTTTTCCGGCGCGTTCTATACCCACAATGGGCAAGCTAACGACCGTTGCGAACAGAGACGAAGCCAAAAGTTTAGAAAATCCAATAGAAGCAACCGCAAGCTCAATGAAACTGGGTAAACAATTGTTTACGATTTATTGTTCTGCATGCCATGGATTCTCGGGTAAAGCTGATTCCCCAATCAGTCCAAAAATCGGTGCAATAGATTTAACGACTGATTATGTTCAAAAAGATTTAACCGAGGGTTGGATTTTCGGTACGATTACTTTTGGTAGTGCGATTATGCCTGCTTATGGCAAACCTGGTGAAGGCGGTGGATCGAATGATTTATCTGTAGAAGAACGCTGGCATGTTGTGAATTATGTTCGTAATCAGTTGGCTA
>CAZWBV010000329.1:0-2734 GCA_964632225.1 uncultured Gammaproteobacteria bacterium
CTGGCTCAAATGGCTTTTCCGCAGTAGGTTCTCTATTCTCGGACAGGCTCCTAGGCACTATAATAAACATGCAACTACGTTTATGTATTTTAAAATCATATCCAGTCGGTTACTACACTCATCAACTAAAACTATTATAACCACCAATCATTGTCAGTGTTTTGCGCCTTATTAGGTCTCAGCTACCAATTGGAGTACATAGCTCAAGCAAAATACCGGAAGGACAGCGCACATAGGAAACCACTTGCCCCCATGGTTTCGTCTCTGGCGCTTTTAACTCAATAGCGCCAGATTCAATTGAATTTTTATGCGCTAAATTTACGTCCTCAGTTACCAGCGCTATTTCAACGCCCAGCGGTTGTTTAGACTCAGTACCACTAACATACCCGCCCGGAAAATTAGATCTACCCAACTCATGTGTAGCAAAAGCCAGAACTGTTTCACCTGTATCTAATTCTCCATAGTCTTTTTCTTCCGTGATGAATTTACGCTTCATACTGAATGCTTTTTCAAAAAATATTAATGCTTCATCCACATTTGAAACATAGTTAATGGTATATCCAAATTTTATCATGTATTATATTCCTATTCCGTAACAACTTCTTCAACAAAGTACTTAACGTCTTTAGCCTCTATGTCTTGTTTCAGCATCAATAAAATTAGCACCGTCACTAAACTCGATAGAAAATCACCGTAAGGAATCCCTGATTAGTTTGCAATTAATCTTCATTAACCGCGACAGGTTTCTTGGGATCTGTTATCCATTCACTCCATGATCCGGCATATAATTTGGAGCCGCGCATACCTGCGTACTCCATTGCCAATATATTATGACACGCGGTCACGCCGGAACCACACATATGAATTACATTTTCATAGTCTACCTGTTTAATGACATCCTTATATAACTGGGTTAAGACTTCCTGCGTTTCAAACAGACTGCTTATGGCCAGGTTATCATCAAAAGGCATGTTAAGCGCCCCTGGAATATGCCCGGCAACGTTGTCCAACGGCTCAGCGTCACCAGAAAAACGTTCTTCTGCACGCGCATCAACGATTACAAAATTGTCATTTGACATCCTGGACTCAACGAATTCGACATCAACCAATAGTTCATTATTTACATTGGGAAAAAATGCAGCGGGTGATAATGAGGGTAGCACACTCTGCATAGGGTAATTTTCTCTTTGCCACGTCGGTAAACCACCATCAAGCACGGCCACCCGCGTATGACCCAACCAGCGTAACAGCCACCACATTCGCCCAGCGATAGCACCAAACGCATCGTCATAAACAATAACTTGCTTGCTTGCGTCTACACCCCAGACCGAGAGCTTTTCAGAAAATGCAGTCACATCCGGCAATGGATGCCGACCAGTTGACGCCGTTATCGGTGATGACATGTCGTCATCCAGATGAACATAAATCGCGCCTGGAAGATGCGATTGCAAATAAGCGGCCCGCCCGGCCCCGGTTTCCGCAAGCGTAAAGCGGCAATCAAAAACAATCCAGTTTGGGTCTTTAATATGCCCAGACAATTCATTCGCAGATATTAGTGTTGAAAACATAATAAAATATTTAACCTTTTCCTTTCACTTGCCTTAATAGCCGCCTTTTCTTCGGCTCTCGGGTAAACCGGCTATACGCCCTCCCTGTTTGGATGGATCGCCCGGGAACAACACATAGAGATATTTAGAGTCTATTTTTGCGTCCGGTAGTTTTTCCACCATTGCCTTCACCATTTTGCGCGTATTGGGTTGATTGCCGGCGTTATTGATAAACTCATCCCGTAAATATTTAATTAACACCCAGTGTTCATCTGTCAGCGTCAAACTTTCATTTTCTGCTATCACTGTGGCGACAGACTCATTCCAATCATCAATATTGACTAAAAATCCGCTAGCGGTTGTTTCGATTGTTTTTCCGTTCGCTTCAAATGACATAACTTTCTCCTCTTTCTAACTTATTTTAAACAACTAAACATGACTCATGAACTGGTCTAAATTTCACAGATATCTTTCTGCGGTATAAACAAACCACAACCATACTCCCGATACAAGCCCAAACCGTTTTGTTGCAGCAACATGGATTCTTCTTCGCTCATATCAGCAACCATCACGCTGCGAGTTGCAATAGGTTGCTGCTTTATCATAATTATTTTCTCTATACCACAAAGCATTTTACTGGGCTTAATTTCCATCGCTGCCATTGCATCAATAATCTTCTGTGAAAATACCTCTTCCTGTTTTCCATCTGTCACGATATGACGCGCTATTAATGTTGTAATACCGCTCAATGGGCGAATCGATGCCTTATTGATTGTGAGCACATGGCCATCCACGTCAAGCGTCTTACCGGTTAGCGATTTTGCCTCATCGATACGATGCGTGGGCAGCCGTAAAATAAATTTCGTTCGCCGTGAAGGTAATAACACCGCGTCATCACCCGTGGGGCGGGTCCATCCATGGCCCGACTCCATAATATGTACTATGTGCATGCCTGCATGTTTTTCTTCAACAAACCAGGGAAACAACGTCTGCACGGCTTGCGACAACGAAAAGGCATGGTCCACGGGCAAGCTTTTACAACTAATAGCGAACACCAAATCCGTTACACTATCAGCGTGTTTATTCACGTTATTGTGGTTTTCGTTCCAAAGCATAATCTGCTCGCAATTGAATATACCCGTAGCGTTTGGGATTTAGGTGTAAATGTGCGTCCTATTTATTTCCTG
>CAZWBV010000330.1:0-2706 GCA_964632225.1 uncultured Gammaproteobacteria bacterium
AATAATTAAGCTATAATTTCATAGAGCTGATATGCAAATACGTGTCTCTAGAGAGAAGGTTGCAGGTTTAACCAAAAATTCAAAATGTTAGTCGTCCTTGCGTAAATAGCATGTGTCAAATAGCATATGTAGTAATCTGCAAACAAGTGCGTAGCGTATAAGAATATAGAGTGTAATACGCTGCTTGTATTAGCGTCAAAGAAAACATAGAAATATACTCAGTTTAATTGATTGCGTTAACTATTAGTTAAGTTTGCCTAAAGAGTAATCTGCTAATATTAATATTAAGTAATAGATTGAAATCTTTAACGGAAAAAAGATTGAATTCAGATCGAGAATAAGTCAAAGGAGGTCAACCATGGGGCTATCAGATTCAAAGAATCCTGCTATGGGTTCAACCAAGTGCGCAACAACAAAAGGTATAACAAAAAACTCAACTAGAGACTTAAATATTAAAGATTCAACCATAATAATCGAAGGTCAAACGAAAGAAGGGCAAAAATTCCGTCCAAGCGATTGGGCAGAGAGAATGAGTGGCGTTCTATCAACATTCGGAAAAGATCACCGAATTCACTACTCTTCCAAATTACAGCCACTGTCTATTAACGGCGTTAAATGTATCGCACTCAATGCATCACTTAAAGATGAACATCCAGAGTTGTTCAACCACTTGATGGATTTTGCTGAAATGAACAAACTGAATGTCATCAATGGCGCCGATATCGTTCAACGCACCAATGCTGCGTAATTCCAGCAGTCTCTATTTAGCCTAACTTATTAGCGGATGAATCTGGCTTATAAATATGCCAATTCGCATGTAAAATGCTGACTTATGGCTCTACGCCGACTAAACACAAAAAACTTACACAAAAACCAATTCTGCACAAATAACGGGCAACTTTATTTGCTCTATACTCAGTGCCTATGCCATTATCAAAAATTCAAGCTAGATAAGTATGCTAATCGACAATATGATAACGAGCAGGTAGGAGCGCGTTCTCTAAAATCTAACGTACTGCGAAATGAAAACCATCCTGAATAATCTTATATTACTGACAGTCATATTATCCGGCTGGATTGTATATGACCAATGGGAAATATTTTCACATTTTTACGCATCTGCCCGCAATAAAATATCCACTCAATTTACGAGTACATTCTCATCCAACAAAGCAGACAATGTGACAATCACCACTGTCTACCGATGGCAAGATAAAGCAGGTGAATGGCAATTTAGCAATACTAAACCCGAACACATTCCGGATGCCGAAATACAATTATTCCGCTCCGACGCCAACGTTGTACCGGCTTTAAAGGCACCACCTGCAAAAAAAACAATCACCAACAGCGTTGATAATACAGTAAAAAATAATAATGAAGATCAATCGATCAGTATTCTAGATTCTATTAAAGACAAAATGGATGAAGTAACGCAGTTGAAAAAAACGTTAGAAACACCTAAAAAAATCCCGGCAGATTAAAATCAACTCTGGATAGGGGTTATGTTGCCAATAACTTGGCTAATACTTCACACACAAATGGCCGCCGCCGCTCATTTATTGCGGTTACGATTATTTTGGCGTTCAAAATCAATTTCTCATCTGAACTTTCAATCGAAGTCCCATCAGACCCCTTGCCAGAACTCTTAGCAGAATTTTCATTAGAATAACGGTAGATATGTTGTAAAAACTCAAACCGGACTCCGGATAATTGATTAAATTTTAACCCAACCCAAAATCTATCGCCACTTTCTAACGGAAATTTGTAATCCAATTCGGCTCTTACAACAACAAGATTGATATTTTGTTGCGCAAGTTCTGCGAAATCGAAGCCAGACGCCAACAGAAACTCATGGCGGGCATGCTCCAGGTAATTTTGATAAACGCTGTTGTTTACCACACCCTGGATATCACATTCATAATCTCTTACTTTGAATTTCTGGATATGCAAATAATCCACTTTAACCTCCCCAGGAGGCAGGTATTAAAGCACTTTCTTTAGTAGCAGACAAAGAGTAATAGACAACGTGTTCGATAAAAAAATTTTTTGTAATAAGTACTTTGTAAATAAGCACTAATGTCATAGAAGTAAAAGTTCAAGCTTGTTTTGGACGAAAAAATCCAATAAATATCAAATAAAATAAAACCAGCACGACGATTACCATAAGGTGCAGCGCCCCTCCCCCCCCGCCGCCACCGGGCGGCACTGAAGTACTCGCGTTTCGTACCTTATTAAAATACCAATTGGGGCCTGTCTCACCAGCGTCTATAGAAATAGACGCGCTTAATATTCTTATGTGATCACCACCATCAATACGCACAGCTCTCGGAATACAAAATGCAAACGCATTATCCATCTCAAGCATTTTAATTGTTATATCACACCCGGTTCCGCTTGCTACACCCAGGTATTTCAAATTTAATGTGTAATCATCAGCATTACCCGCAATCTCATCAAGTCCGCTCATGGCATAGCGCAAAGTGGCAACATCGTCTGCGACCAACGTTCGCTGGGCTTCATCTATGCCCACACCTTGTTGCATAACGGCCTCTGAATTGCGCACTCCAAGCAGCGCCGACACAACCCGGTCGGCATTTGTTGCGAACTCATGCCCCGCTGGTAAATTAGCAATCGTCCGACTATAGGTCGTTGAGTCTACCGGTGTAGTAAGCTCGAATGGATTATTGAGTGCGTTATTGAACCAAT
>CAZWBV010000331.1:0-2704 GCA_964632225.1 uncultured Gammaproteobacteria bacterium
CTTCAGGTTCTAATAACGGGTGCTGTGATATCGCTGATTGTCCATAAATTTCTTAATTCTTCCTGGGAAATTTCGCTTTTAATCGGCTCGGCATTGGCGCTTTCCTCAACCGCCTTTGTGCTGCAACTGCTAACAGAAAGGAAGATGCTTTCTTCAGAATACGCAAAACCGGCTGTTGCCGTATTACTGCTGCAAGACCTTGCGGTTGTCCCATTGCTGGCATTTGTTTCCTTGGTGGCCGCACCGGAGGTCGTCATCGCGGGCGATATTTTTGTTGAACTGGCTAAGGCGCTCGTTATTATTTCAGTCATTATTATTGTGGCCCGATATACTTTGCCACCACTGCTTAAGATACTTGCCCGGTTTGGTTCCCCTGACATATTTACTGCATCGGCTTTACTGTTGGTATTGGGTTCCGCACTGGCCATGGAGAATATTGGATTATCAATGGCCATGGGGGCATTTGTCGCGGGCTTGTTAATAGCCGACTCATCTTATCGCCACCAGATCATTGCCGAGGTTCTGCCTTTTCGGGGGTTGTTGCTTGGGCTGTTTTTTATATCAATGGGCATGTCTTTAAATCTGGATCTTTTTTTAGATAATCCTCTGACACTTTTAGGGATTGT
The DNA here is from genome assembly GCA_964632225.1 of uncultured Gammaproteobacteria bacterium. GTDB lineage: Bacteria > Pseudomonadota > Gammaproteobacteria > SG8-11 > SG8-11 > JAADIM01. Next base: position 627 of record CAZWBV010000331.1, read on the forward strand.
GGTCGCATTAACGGTGGTCAAGTTCATTACTCTTTGGCCTTTGTCGCGTTTGTTTGGCGTAAAGGGAAGGCCGTCAGTTTCAGTCGCGTTACTGTTGGCTCAAAGTGGCGAATTCGCATTGGTGGTATTCGCATTGGCAAAAGGCTTGGGGTTTTTGGATGAGCTTTTATTCCAGCACCTTCTGATTATTGTTATGCTGAGTATGCTCGCGACGCCCGCGCTGGAGAAATTAGCTTACCGGATATTTGCAGTTTCCCGTAAAAGTATCGCAACAATACCCGATGTTGATATTAGCGGCACGGACCAAGATGTCAAACCAGTCATCCTTGCAGGTTTTGGACGAATGGGCCACTGGATTGGTTATATCTTGGATCTAATGAATGTGCCTTATGTGGCTATCGACACGAATGCGTCTCTTGTGGATCGAGAACGCGCAGAAGGTAAATCGGTGTATTTTGGCGATGCCCAACGGCCCGAAGTGCTAAGGGCGGCCGGTGCAGCGGACGCACCTTTGGTGATCGTTTCAATCGACGATCTTGAGGCCGCAGAGCGGGTTGTGTCCTCTCTTCATTCTGCTTTTCCGGATATTCCTATTTTTGCGCGTGGGCATAGCCTTGAGAAGTGTCGCGATCTAAGAGAACTGGGTGCACACTTCACTGTTTCAGAAACCCTTGAAGTCAGCGCAGAACTTGCTCACGCCGCATTGTTGCATATGGGTGCTAAAGACCCGGACGTAGAGATTGCATTGGATCAGTTTCGCAAAGACTATTATGGAAGGATCAATAACAGTCAGGAAAAGTAGCAATTCGCGTATCGCTGCATCAAACATACATTATTGAGTAATTTTACTCAATAATGTATGTTAAGTTGTATGTCGAACTACCAACGTCAACACGTTGCTATCCTTATCGCACGTTTGGCGGAGCCACCAAAAACCCGAAGCCCGCTACGCTGATGACAAGCGAGCAGATATGCGCATCGCTTTCCGTAACTTCGAACAGAACTTCGAAGTCCCCGTTGAGATCAAGAAAAACTCCCATCGAAATTTGTGGCACGCAATCAAAGATCAATTAATTGCAAAGTACACGCGTGAACCACGCACTCAAGGTTTTGGGATTTACCTCGTATTCTGGTTTGGTCCCGATGACATGCTACCTCCACCAAACGGACGACGCCCTCGTACTGCTGACGAGCTGGCAAAACGTCTTCGCGCAACCCTCTCCGCAAACGAAAATTGGAAAATATCAATCTGCGTGATTGACGTTGCCAAGCCGGAATAAAAGTTTTATTTTCGATATTTTTCTTCAATGCCTTCGATAATCCTAAATAAATCAGTTGAATCGTAGCGAAGGTGTCTAGCCCGGATTTCTCACCCTAAAAAAGAAAAAGGCTGTTCCGAACACCTCTGAGTTAGTGCCATTGTGGCAAAGCGAGGGGAAAGGCGTATTCAAAAACGTTGGATTCTTTGCATTAAAGGGAAAGTGTTCACCTACTATTTTAGTACTGCTTTGGGTATAATCTGGAGAAATCTGAACTCACAAACTAAGTGATAGAATAACAAAAGGAATAATAATATGAACAATACATCTGGAAACATCTATTACGAATACCGAATAAAAAACGGAGACACATTTTCCGGCATCCTACGCCGCATGTTTGGTCACAATACTGTCTATGCGGAAATAGCCAGACATGTACTGGTGCTGAATCCCCAAATCAGCAATCCGGATAGCATCAGAGCAGGCGACATACTCCGCCTGGGTGTACTGCCAGCAACCCCCGAACCCAAACAACCCGCAATAAAAAAAATCGCACACCCACGCCCAGGCCAGAAAATCCCCCCGCCTTTTATTACTCAATCAGTCCACTCTCTCGACATCGAGAGCTTTTGGGCGCTGTCCTGGCTTGAGCATAATGCAAATTATTTAACCATCCCGGGCAGCATGGCCTTGGGTGCCGCAGGCAACCTGCTCAGTCCTGGCAATGTCAGCCTGATCAATGACGTCAGCGATCATTACGCAGGCTATAAATCAGAAAAAATTACAAAAGCACAATATGATTATCGGCGTAAAAAAGCA
>CAZWBV010000332.1:0-2701 GCA_964632225.1 uncultured Gammaproteobacteria bacterium
TTGGTGGGAAGTCGATAACAAAGCTAAAAGATTGTGATGTTTGCCGTAGTGGTGGGCGCAATGAAGGGCCTACCCTATGTGCACAAAAAGGAGGCGACAATTACACGATTCAATGTGTTAAAAACAGTGGCAAACAGAAAACGTGGGATGCATCTTGTTAGAAATTTACAAAAAAGTGAATCGATAAAATTTGCATAGCAAATAGGATAGGTTGTGTGAGCAAAGCGAATCGCAACCTTATCTTATGGTTGATGTACTAGTTCTTTCAATCGCTACGTTATAGTTATGCAATTGACTGTTGTGTTGGTGACTGTGGTTTAAGGGGTCGATTGCAAGTTGAATATAAATTTTCCAATCGGCACTACCTCGTTAGAAACAAAAAATGGCGTGGTTATAATTTTCCGAATCGGTTCAGTTGGGTCCGTGGTTAAGTTAGTGGATAAATAAGTGTCACCGCTATCAGTGCCTGCGTCATAGACAAACAGGTCAACCGTCAATGTATCCACCCAAACATTGTTCTCGTATAAATTTAATCCAGATACACCCACAAACCAATCTGGACTGGGTGCCAACATCGATACCAATGTAAGCAGCGGATGACTGGTTTGCATTGAGAGGGTAAAGTTGATGGTGCCGGGGGAGGTGCCTATACCGCCACCTAGAATAACTTTATCTGCGTTACTTTGCTGAATGGCCACATCCACTTCGTTGCTTAGTTCTGATTGTTGCCCCGTTTCTGCCATGGTTTTTATGCCGGTACTGGCATTTTCGCCTGTATTCCAAAAACTGACACTGGCATTGTGCGTGGTGCCCACTAAACCGGAAAAATGGGCAGAGCCAGTTGGAAAATTATCCGGGTGGGTCGCTGCACTCCAGTCCGATACAAAGCTAACGTCATAGGTTGCATCGGTTGGGCCTGGAGTATTTAAATTGTCATTGCTACCACACGCGGTAACAAACAGGGCGCTGACGAGAACGAGTAACGTAGAATGCAGTGGAGGCATATTTTTTTCCTTGTTATGGCGAATTTTATGTTTCTACTTGCTATATTAGTGGCAAAATATCACGTTATTGTCACACGGCGAATAAAAAAGACAGTGAATGAGCACAGTCGAGTTAAGTTATTGAAATAGTGTAATAATATGAAATAAATTTCAAAGAACATACATTGCTGATGCCACAATTGTGTGCATTTTGCTATGATACAACTGATTTATTTAGGTTCAACGGGCTGGTTTCAGTCGTCATGATCAAAGAGTTGACTGGTTTAGATTTCTTGATTAATCAAGTTACTAAACAATGAGAAAGGTAGCGCCGAGTAGAGTCGCGCCTATGCCCAACACAAGTATCAGCCAATCATCGTTGCCCAGGCCTGGTTCAATGGTGGCGTTTTCAAAATTCTCTGGCTGATAATAAACAACGACCTCTTTGCCTTGCGGATACTTGTTAACATGGTTTTCAGGAGATTTTTGCACGGGTGTAATATCAACCGAAAATTTCATCGTGTGTTGATAGGTTTGTTCTTTTATGACATAGCTGAAGACAATGGATCCATCACTTGATTCTTCAATAACGCCCTTCACATTTGGCCATTTCTGTGTTTTTCGGGCTTTGGCGATACTACGCCAACCCCAGCCAGTGACCAGCAGACCTGCCACAACGAATAGACTTAATATAATCGTATAGGGATTATACATGTGTTTTATTTCTCTTGAATAGGGATAGGCGGCTTAACCCGCAAATTGTTAAATCCTTGCAGTAAATCCTTGCAGTAAATCATTGCAGTAAATCATGCAGTAAGTTGCTTGATTTGTCAGTGAAAAATTATAAAAGTTTGGCACACCCGGGGTGGGCTTGTAAATATCATCTGGTGTTGATCTCAAATATTGTAAGAAAGTGCTGTATTGAGAACGACAGAAGTACATAGATGAGATATAAAGGAATGAATTTTTTGCAGTAGATCCAGCCTCAGTCCGGTAGGATTTCAGATAAATATACTTACTAATAATATGGATATGGCTTGTTGGAATCACTGAATCGACTTGTCATGTGCCTGCCTGATTGAATCGAACAAATAGCCCGCCATCTTATTTAGGATTAGGGAATAAGCGTGGTTTATTTTGGCCATATTATTGCTTATTTCTGTGGAACTGACCTAAAAAATCAGCCGAGTGTTACTGACTAATCAGGAAATTAAGGCTATTCTTAGTAGTCGGTATATGTCCTTTTGGCCTACAGGAAACGGTATTTTTGCCGTTAGTAACGGGTATACTGAGAGAGGTTTGCTTATGCCTTACTTGGTTAAGGGGCCGTTACGGGGTTCCTGTAAATGACTCTCCGGGCATAGAGAGTAAGAGTCGTTAAGTCACTTTCTGAAGTGTTTTGTATGGATAATTCACAACTGCAACCAAGAAGAAATCGGCGCCGCTCGAATCGAATTGAGGCGTTGGATTTGTTTGTGTCAATCAAACGCAAACGCTGGCTTATATTTGAAGAATACCTGGATGTTGAAACCATGGATGTGAATCGTGGTGGGCTAGGTCTTATTTCTGGCGATATGAAATTGAAATTGCTGGAAAATGTTAGAATGCACATTGACCATGACGCAGAGGAGTATTTCATAAGCGGCGTGGTCGTTTACATACACGAAAGAGAAGGCCTCGAATTTTACGGTATCATGTTTACTCAACTTCCCCATCAA
>CAZWBV010000333.1:0-2698 GCA_964632225.1 uncultured Gammaproteobacteria bacterium
CCTAGGATCCGTTTTTTTATCAGAAATCCATTTTTATGCCAAAATGAAACTCGTCGTCAATGGTCCGTTCTGTTTTTACGTTTACTTTTGCACGAATTTTTCGGTAGCCGATATAGACGCTTGCTGAAGGGATCAGTTCATAGGATGCTCGAAAATGTATTTCCCAAAGTTCATCCGCGTCAATAAATGAAATGATGCTGGGGGCAAAATAACCATAGCCGCTTAATATAAAGCGATTCAAATTTCTCAAACGATAATTACCTATGGCTTCAAAGCCGATCGTTAGATACTCTTCGGTGTTGGTTTGTCCTAAATAGGCTTTTGGGCCAATACCCAATTCCATGCCTGGAAATTTGCTACCCGCTCCGTCGATGATGTGCAAAGCGGCGTCGACAAAGAAATTATCGTCTTTGTTATACAATACGCCGAACGTAGCATTTTTTTGGCCGTAATCTGCGCTTCCAACGGGCTTGGAATAAGTGAAACGTGCTGCGTCCGGGCCAACATTAAAATCAATTTCGCCGGCAAAGAGTGACGTTGTGGGGAGTGCAGATGTTAATAAAGTTAAAATTAATAACGTTACTTTAATGGATTTTGTCGCCATTGTTATTGTTGCTACTTTTGACACTGAGAGGCTCCTGGGTGAACAAACCGGCTATCCGGGGTCGGGTATATTAGCGTGTATTGGATAGCTTAATCACGGTTTTTATAGTTATTTAACATAACTTATTAGATTACATTGCTAATCTGGGGTTAATCAAATGTGGTATTCTGCCGTATATGGTGGTAAGAACTACTTTTTTAGTTAGTAAAAGTCAGAGGCTATCGTGGTTTCGTTGTTGTGTATAAAAACAACAATAATGGCTAAAATACCGGGCACGGCGATTTACGCAAAACAACGCTAAGAAAATAACGCTAAGTATTGAAGCTGTTATTGAAGTTTACGTATTGAAACAATGTATTTTTAAACTCATCTTAATGTATTAAAACACAAGCATAATGAGTTTTCATTAGGGGTTGATATGATTTTTGAAGGTTTTCTGGATTTGCCTATTTTAGGTTATATTTTATACACTTTGGTCGTTACGCATATTACCATCATTTCGGTGACCTTATACCTGCACCGCTGTCAGGCCCATCGGGCGGTCGATCTAAATCCGCTTGTCAGCCATTTTTTTCGATTATGGCTGTGGTTAACGACGGGGATGGTGACCAAGGAATGGGTGGCAGTGCACCGCAAACATCACGCGAAATGTGAAACCGAGGAAGACCCCCATAGTCCGCAAATTAAGGGCATAAAAAAGCTCTTATTAGGGGGGGCTGAGCTTTATAAGGCCGAATCACACGTCCAGGACACATTGGCTGCCTATGGTGTGGGCACACCAGACGACTGGGTAGAGCGGTATATTTATTCACGTTGGCGAAATATTGGTTTTAATTTAATGCTGATTATTGATGTACTCTTGTTTGGTGCGATTGGTTTGACTATATGGGCGATCCAAATGCTGTGGATACCGGTATGGGCGGCTGGTGTCGTCAATGGGATCGGTCATTGGTGGGGGTATCGAAATTACGAAACCGCCGATGCGTCCACGAATATAGTGCCAGTCGGTATTTTAATTGGTGGAGAAGAGCTTCACAACAACCACCATACTTATGCTAATTCTGCCAAGTTCTCCTCAAGATGGTGGGAATTTGATATTGGTTGGATGTACATTCGATTACTTGCCGTGTTTCGTCTTGCCAAGGTGAATAAAGTTGCACCGATACCGGCAGTCGGGCCGATTAAATCCATCGTTGATATGGAGACACTCAGTGTGCTTGTGACTAATCGATTTCAAATTATGTCCAGATATTGTTCTAATGTTATTTTCCCCGTGTTTAAGGATGAACTTAAGCGTGCTGACGAATCGTGTCGCCGTACGCTGAAACAGGCTAAAAAGGGCTTGATCAGGGAGGAGTCATTGCTTGATGATGATGCAAAAAGCAGGCTAAAGCTCGCATTTAGTCGTAGCGAGCAATTGGAGATTGTATATAACTACAAACAACGTTTACAGGCGATATGGAAAAGGTCTGCAGATACGCAAGAATCATTACTGCAGTCTTTGCAGGAGTGGTGTAAGCAAGCAGAGGAAACAGGTATCAAGTCACTGCAGGATTTTGCAGAAAGTTTGCGTTGTTATAAATTACAGCCAATATAAAATTAAGTACAAGCAGACCATGTGCTGCGGCGGTAGGGCTTTTATCAAGGCGGGCGACATTGTTTTCCCGCTTTTTTTGTGCCGCTGTTTTGCGGCAGGGTGTATAAGTAATGTCACGATAACCTATACCACACAATCTTTATTTTATTTAATATACTTAATTAGGGCTTTTATATGGATATTACATAACTTAAAGTCTGTTAATGGGCTGTTAAAGAGATTTTCTTGAAATTTACAAAAAATCAAATATAATAATCCTTAATAAGAATTTTACTTGCCAATTAAGTGATTATAGACTTATTTAGGGCTGTTATATAATAACATGGATTTTTATACCCTCTCGGATAACAGCGTAAGGGAAGAGCTTGGTCGTCGCATCAAAGCGCTTCGGTTACGAAAAAACATGACCCAAAAAGAGCTGGCGAACTCCGCTGTGTTGTCCCTCAATGCCATTAAGTCACTTGAGTCAGGCCGGGGGAAGCTCGCAACGCTTATCG
>CAZWBV010000334.1:0-2692 GCA_964632225.1 uncultured Gammaproteobacteria bacterium
CGCGGTATTTACCTATTTAAAAAATTTCTGGGACTCTTTGGATATAATTATTCATTCGGTCGCATTCGCACCGCGCGAAGAACTTGAAGGAGATTATGTAGAAAAAGTCACACGCGATGGTTTTAAATTAGCGCATGAAATCAGCTCCTACAGTTTTACGGCATTGGCAAAAGCAGGCCGCGATATGATGCAGGGACGTCATGCTGCGCTACTGACATTAAGCTACCTCGGTGCGATGCGCGTTGCGCCTAACTACAATATCATGGGTTTGGCCAAAGCCAGCCTGGAAGCCAACGTACGTTATATGGCCGCTAGCCTCGGCCCAGAAGGCATTCGTGTCAATGGACTCTCCGCTGGACCAATTAAAACCCTGGCTGCGGCAGGTATACGGGATTTTAAGAAATTACTCAGTCATAGCGAAAAACTCTCACCATTAAAACGTAATGTGAATATCGAAGAAGTAGGCAACGCAGCTGCGTTTATGTGTTCAGACCTGGCGTCGGGAATAACCGGTGAAATTACTTACGTCGATGCGGGCTATAATATTACAACTGTGTCACTTGAAGAATAAACTGATATTTACTTTTCATTTCTCTCAGAAGGCGCACTTGTTGTGCCGCCGACAATGCGACCCGACTACTCTATGTTTTCTGCGAATATTTGTACACTCGCATTTTGTTTTAAGCCTGCGAGGAAATTGTCGAATTCCTTATTAGAGTAAACTGTTGCGAGTTCCTTAGACAATCGATCTCTTTCTGCTCTTTCAACTTTTGATACATCCGGGATTTTGGTGGCAAAAAACTGATAGATGACATAGTCACCGTTGCGCACTTTCATACCATCAGTGACAATGGCATTATCTTTTGGTTTATTTAATTTAAAAATAGTGTCAACAACTAAACGATCTATATTTCTCTCTTGTCGTTTGATGAATTTTTTTTCTTGCCAAGTGATTTCCAGTGCTTTTATCTCAGTTGTAATGTCGCCACCGTCTTTCAAGCGCTTTACCATTTTCTCTCCTGATGCAACAGCCAGATCACTCGCAATCTCTTTTTTGAGGATAAACGTTATATCATCTTTGACATCAGCCAGTTCCTTTTGTGCTTGCTTCTGGTGTTCCTTCAAATGAATAACAACCAAATGATTGATGCCCACCTCGATGGGTTCACTGTTATAATTTTTATTTAATACCTCGTTACTAAATGCAATTTGTACCAATTTCTTGTTGCTTGTAACATCATTTTCGCCTCCTGCATCATTGCCAGAGCTGCTGCCTGAGTTGCGACCAGAGTCATCAAATAATGCCGTGCTCTTTATTTCCAATTCCATTAATTCAGACACGGTATCCAGGCTATCTGGATGCTCATACGCCAGATTCGCCAAGGTTTCAGACTGGTCAAAAAATTGATCTTCCGCTTTTTGTTTAGTGAAGATATCGGCCAATTCATCATGCACCTGTTCAAATGGTTTATATGAGCCAAGCCGAATTTTTTCCAGTTTAATGATGTGGTATCCAAATGATGTTTTTACCGGGTCGCTGACATTACCTTCCTTCATTGCAAATGCAGTGGATTCAAATACAGGGTCCATAATATTTCTGCCAAAATAACCCAAATCCCCACCCTGAGCGGATGAACCCGGATCGTCAGACTCTTTCTTGGCAATTTCCGCAAATGACTCACCGCCTTTTATTCTTTCTAATAACTTATTGGCTTTTTCCAATACGCTGTTAACTTCTTTTTCGTCATTTTGGTTTGTTACTTGCAATAGAATGTGGCTTGCTTTTCGTTCTTCGCCAACGCCAAAACTGGATTTTTGTAATTCGTATACTTTTTTCAATTCGTCTTCTGTGTATTTTATTGTCGCTTGAATATCACTGGCCTTCAGTTCTACATACGAAACACTCACTTTTTCTGGCGTAACAAATTGTTGCAAATTTTCTTTATAGTATTGCGCTGCTTTTTCGTCTTCAACAGTGATGTCGTTTTCAAATTTAGCGGCAGGCACAATAAGGGTGGCGACTTCCCTTTCCTGGTTTTTAATACGAATATATTGATCAATATCACTATTTGTTACCAGTACCGTACTTTTCATTCCCGAGTTCACCTGAGAAATCAGCGCATCGGCTATCATACTGGATTCAAAATTCGCGCTAGAGAAACCTGAATTGCGTAAAATTCGCTCATAAGTGGGTTTTGAAAACCGACCATCTTGTTGAAACGCCTCCATCGATTGAATCTGAGTAACCAATTGCTGACTACCAATACGAAAGCCGCTCTCATCAGCCGAGTCCAGTATTAATTCTCTTTCCACCAAACCATCGAGTATATTCTGTGATTGAAGAATCGATTCCACCATTTCAGAATTAGCGTTTTTACCTAGCATGGATTGAATTCGACTACGTTGTTGTTGGTAGGTACGTTGATATTGCTGAAGCGTAATATCGTTGCCATTGACGATCGCCACAGCCGCCTCACTCGCATCTTGCGTATACGAGCTGATGCCCCATGGAATAAAGACCAAAATAATGCCTGCGACAATAATATAACCTAGCCAGCCTTTGGCGTTCTCTCGAAAAAAATGTAGCATGTTCAGAAACCTACTGTTATTAAAGCCTATTGTTAGAGCCTATTGTTAGAGCCTATTGTTATTAGAGCACGTCAGTTGTCATCAATATCTATCAAACTCGATG
>CAZWBV010000335.1:0-2692 GCA_964632225.1 uncultured Gammaproteobacteria bacterium
TAGGGATTGTCAGCTTGCACTAATTCGTATTTTGCGCCAAGACCATCATCATGTTGCCAATTGGTCCACTTACCCTCTTTTAGTCTGGCAAGCCCGCCTTCGGTGGCAAACCACATTTCCCCGTTTTTACCAACCTCTGCGCCATAAACCCAATCATTGGGTAATCCACCGTCGGTATTTTCAATTGTGTAGTTCGTCCACTTGGAAGGGTCATCTAAATCACCTCCTTTAACAAAGTTAACACCAGACCAGGTCGCTACCCAGACATCACCATTTCCATCTTTAAGCACATCGTAAACAAACTGATCTGCCAGTCCATCAGGAATGTTATAGTTTTTCCATTTCTTGGTGGTCAGATCAAAAGCAGACATGCCTCCACCGTAGGTACCTACCATTATGCGATTGTCCAGCTTACTCAAATGAAATACGCCGTTTGAAAGCAAACTTTTATTCTTAACGTCATATAATTCATACCGATCAGATTTCAGATCATACTGAATGATACCGCCCGAAGTACCTACCCACACTTTGTCGCCATCAGCTAGCATCCCTTTGACATTACGATTACCAACACGAAAATGCGCGAAACCAACGCCTGTCTCGTTCGCTCGAGTCATCGTTGATCCGGTAGGATGATTTGGCGGTAAATTCTGCCCCATGTTCTGTCCTGTGTTCTGCCCTGAGAGACCAGGCAGATTTGTACGACCCGGGGCAACTGGGCTAACGCCAGATCCACTCACACTATTTCCGCTGCTCGCCACAACAGGCTGTTGTCCGCCTTGTTTTAGACCTAAAGAAAATGCGCCCGCGACAACCACACCGACGACAATAATTAAAATTGCCAAACCTTTAAAATCAAGCTTCACTTCAAAACCTCCGGAGTTAATCAGTACCAAAAAAACGCACCTTACTTTTTTTAATAGGGCGTTATAATAAGGCGGTTAACTTTTTTATTTCCCCAATAAAACAACGCCTGCTCGTCCACCTACCCAAACACCGCCATCAGACGATAATGCGATTGCATATATGCTGTTATCAAGCAGCCCTTCTTTCGTTGTAAACGTGTACCAATTTTTTCCATCATAGCGAGACAGTCCGTTGTCAGTGCCAAACCAGATACTGCCGTCTTTTTTATCTATCGCCAGCGCAAAAACAATATTGCTAGCCAACCCTTGCTCTTGTGTATAGTTGGTCCAGGTTTTACCATCAAAATGACTCGCGCCCCCTCCCCAGGTCCCCGCCCAAACAGTATCATCTGTAGCGACTTGAAGCGTAAAGACATAGTTTGGATTATAGGTCGGCCGCCCTTGTAACATCACGCTTAAATCGTGACGCGACCGTGTGCCCAAGCCGGTGTTTTCACTTACTGACAACCCCTCTTTGTTTGCTGCACCTAGTCCTTCCTTATGTGTCCAGGTGAGCCAATCGCTGCCATCAAACATGTTCACACCACCTTCTGTGCCAATCCACACCTGATCTTTAGAGTCCACTGCTAAACCATAAACCCATTCATTAACCAACTCAGTTAAATAGGTATTGAATTTCTCTGTTTTCACGTCATAGGTATTTAACCCGTACCAAGTACCAATCCAGATGGTACCGTTTGCCTGTTCAGCGAAGGAATACACCCAATAATCTGCCAAACCATGCATCGGAAAATACGTTTTCCAATTACCTTCTTTTAAATATGAAACACCACCGCCGTTTGTGCCAAACCACTTGCCACCCTGACTGTCCGCCATAATGCCAAATATATATTCGTTCGCAAACCCATTATCGCGCGTGTAGGTGTTGACCATATCCCGTGATGCTATATCAACTTGTAACGCGCCCACCGTTGTGCCTATCCAAATTTCGTTGTTCGACTCATCAATAGCCAACGACCGCACAAAGACAGTCTCACCCACTTCAAATGTTTCCAATACTTTATACCCACTGGCGTTCACCGTTCTCGTAGAAGGGGGCGAAGGAGAAAGCGCGGGCGATCCTGGCACCGCAGCGGGTTGGGGTTGTAACACGGGTGTTTTTTCTTGTTCCTGCGCTTGATCATCCCCACAAGCACTCAAACCAACAACGACGCTCAGTATTACAAGTATTGAACTGTTTTTCATTTGCTCATTTTTTAATTAACTAAAATATATTTCTTATGTAGGTGATCACATCCAAAATTTGTTCATCTTTAAGAATGCCCTGATATCCTGGCATGATCCCTTTCCCGTTTTTTATGATAGCCAACAACTGTTGGTCAGTCACCATAAGACCTTCTCTTTTTTTGAAATCGGGTGCATTTAACATATAAGTGCTGCCGCTGCTTTCATGACAATCAAAACAATATTTATAATACAGCGGCCGACCATCAAATGGATTGCCCGCAACGGCCGTTCCCATAGAAAACAGTGCAGTAGTCAACAGTGTAACTGTAAAACAAACCAGAAGAGTAAAATTTTGATGGGACACTTTTGATTTCATTTTAATCTACCCTGATTATTGTTAAAATTATATAATGTTGGGAATTCGTGATTGAGAGTTATCAAAAATTATAGTTATCGTTTAATGCCCATACCTAGGGTCTAACTGTGTTTATTAATAATGGTATTTCAGTCGTACCAACAGAAATAACCGGGCTTTTGCCTTCAAAATCCCCACTTTGTGGCATTGCATTGCCGCTCTTGGACACCCTGGCACCGACGAT
>CAZWBV010000336.1:0-2691 GCA_964632225.1 uncultured Gammaproteobacteria bacterium
TTGCGCTGGCAGTAGAAATATTGAATGTATTCAATCCATCCCCACCGGTACCGCAGGTATCCACCAGGTGCTTGCTGTTCACTTCTACTTTAGTCGCCAACTCACGCATGACTGTCGCTGCCCCGGCAATTTCATCGACTGATTCACCTTTCATGCGTAAACCTATCAAGAATCCACCGATTTGCGCCTGTGTGGCCTCGCCCGTCATGATGCTGCGCATCACTTGCTGCATGTCGTCGCTACTGAGATCGATGCGTTCTGTCACCGAATGTATTGCGGATTGCATATCCATATCTAGCTCCTGATAATTATTTGTTCATCAAACTAAAAGGGCAAAACTTATATTTATAAAAAACGCATTTATAAAAAGCGCTTCAATAAAGCATGCCCGTGCTCAGTCAATATAGATTCCGGATGAAACTGCACACCTTCTATCTGAAACTCTTTATGGCGGATTCCCATAATTTCATCTATTTCGCCAGATTCAGTTTCTGTCCACGCGGTCACTTCAAGACAGTCTGGCAAACTGTCCTTATGAATAACCAAGGAATGATAACGTGTCGCCTCATAAGGTGACGCGAGGCCGTTAAATACACCGCTATCAGAATGATAAATCAGCGATGTTTTCCCGTGCATAATCTGCTTGGCATGCACAATGCGTCCACCAAATGCCTGGCCAATACTCTGGTGACCCAAACAAATTCCGAGTATAGGAATAGTACCGGCAAATTTTAATATTGTTTCAATCGACACCCCCGCTTCATTGGGTGTACAAGGTCCCGGTGAAATAACGATACGTTCAGGGGCCAACTGGCTGATTTCGTCAGTGGTAATTTTATCATTACGAAAAACCTGCACATCGGCGCCCAGTTCAGCAAGATATTGTACAACGTTGTAGGTAAACGAATCATAATTGTCAATCATTAATAGCATGAACGCCTCCCTAAGATTTTCCAATGTTCAAACCAGCTTCGGCCATCGCCACCGCTTTAAACACGGCACGTCCTTTACTCATACATTCGTCCCATTCCTTGGTTGGCACCGAGTCTGCGACGATACCGGCACCCACCTGGATATGCAGTATCTTGTCTTTAATCACCGCAGTGCGGATGGCAATCGCCGTATCCATATTACCAGACCATGACAAATAACCTACCGCACCGGAATAAATTGATCTTTTCACCGGCTCCAGTTCATCGATTATTTCCATGGCGCGGATCTTGGGCGCACCGGACAACGTGCCTGCCGGGAACGTTGCTCTTAGTACATCCATCAGCGTTTTTTTGTCTTGTAAATCGCCGCTCACATTGGAAACGATGTGCATGACATGGGAATAACGTTCAACGATCATTTTTTCTGTTAACTCGACACTGCCGGTTTTCGCAATTCGACCCACGTCATTACGTCCCAGATCAATCAACATCAGATGTTCTGCTAATTCTTTCGGGTCAGCCAACAACTCCCGCTCCAACGCCACATCTTCTTTATCAGTTTTGCCGCGAGACCGGGTGCCTGCGATTGGGCGCAGCGTGACTTTGCCATCTTCCAAACGAACAAGAATTTCAGGCGAAGAACCCACAACATGAAAATCCTCCAGGTCCAGGTAAAACATATAAGGGGACGGATTCAAGCTACGCAAAGCGCGATAAAGATCAAGTGGCAATGCCTGGTACGGCACTGTCAATCTTTGTGACAACGCAACCTGCATGATATCGCCGTCAACAATGTATTCCTTAGCACGTCGAACGGCGTTTTCGTATTCGTGCTGACCAAAACCAGAGGTAAAATCGGACTCGTTGACCACATTACCTGACTTAACGCTTTTCTGATCGGGTAACGAGCATGAAAGCTGCTGAACCAACTCATCTAAACGTTGTTCTGCCTTAGCGCGCGCTGTTTGGTCTTCAGGGTCAATATGGACAATGATATGCAGCTTACCGCTTAAATTATCAAACACCACCACGTCATCAGAAACCATAAACAGGATATCCGGGGTATTCAATACATCCGGGTTAGGACATTCCCCTAAACGCGGTTCAATATAGCGCACCGTGTCATACCCGAAGTAACCAACCAGGCCGCCCGTAAACCTGGGCAACCCTGCAATATCCACACCTTGGAATTGCGCTTGATATTGTTCTAACCAATGTAACGGATCATCGACGCTGACTTGTTCGATAATTTGCTTGTCTTTAGTGACACACACCTGGTACCCGTAAATCTTGATCACGGTGTTACAAGGTAACCCTATAATCGAATAACGGCCCCATTTTTCGCCGCCCTGAACAGATTCAAGTAAATAGGTATAAGGCTTGTTCGCCAGTTTCAGGAACGTACTTAAAGGCGTATCCAGGTCAGCCAGCACTTCACGTATTACAGGTACGCGCTGTATTCTTGTGGATGCCGATTTATTTGATTGATTGTGCGTTGATTTTTGAGTCATTTGTCACCCGTCATAGAAAATTCCAACAAAAAGCATCATAAAAATAATACAATACCGATTAAGCAGCCTGGCTCCCTGCCAGAGCGTTTAATCAGCGACGCCAACGTTCTTTTTGTTCAAATGTTCTCATGATCTTGTGACTATTCACATTTAAGCTGCATGTCAGAACTGTATCCCGAAAATATCCCGAAAATCAGTACCCAAAAATCAATGCAGCGAGGGTGTCCCGGCTATTGGTGTCCCGAAAG
>CAZWBV010000337.1:0-1536 GCA_964632225.1 uncultured Gammaproteobacteria bacterium
TTTTCGGCTCCCTGTGCCGGTATTGCTCAAGTAGCGTACATTTACGTATTCATTATGCCAACCTACTTTGGCTTCATAAGTGGTAGAGATGGTGTACAATTTCACTACCGGACCATGTGTATAAAGTATCTACAATGGCACACGCAATGCGACAAGCCAATGCAAGACAGGCTAATACGAATAGTTTAGGTTTTTTTTAATTAAATTAGGATGTTAAGGTTTGAACGAATTTAGAGGCACAACCATATTGTCAGTTCGTCGCAACGACAAGGTCGTTATCGGTGGTGATGGCCAGGTTTCATTGGGTGATACCATTATGAAGGGCAATGCGCGTAAAGTGCGGCGTCTATACAATGAAAAGGTCATTGCGGGTTTTGCAGGTGCGACAGCAGACGCGTTTACTTTATTTGAACGATTTGAAGGCAAGCTTGAGAAGTACTCCGGAAACCTTACTCGTGCCGCGGTTGAATTAGCAAAAGACTGGCGGACAGAGCGATCACTACGCCGTTTAGAGGCATTGCTTATCGTTGCTGATATAAAAGCCTCGCTTATTATTTCCGGAAATGGCGATGTCATCGAGCCCGAACAAGGTTTGATCGCAATCGGTTCGGGTGGCCAGTATGCTAAATCGGCTGCGATGGCGTTATTGGCAGAAACCGAGCTGGGTGCACGTTCGATCGTTGAAAAAGGCATGAACATCGCAGCAGATATTTGCATCTATACCAATCACAATCTCACCATCGAAGAACTGGACATTAAAGCATAAGTACACCATGACAGATACGACCCCCATGACGCCTCGAGAAATTGTTCAAGAATTAGATAAGCATATTATTGGGCAGGACAACGCAAAGCGGTCCGTTGCCATCGCGCTGCGTAATCGTTGGCGCCGCAGTATGGTTGATGAAGATCTACGTAATGAAATTACACCAAAAAATATCCTGATGATCGGACCGACTGGCGTCGGTAAAACCGAAATTGCGCGGCGTTTGGCTAAATTAGCGGATTCCCCCTTTATTAAAGTAGAGGCGACTAAATTCACTGAAGTAGGCTATGTTGGTCGTGATGTTGAGTCTATTATACGAGATCTTGCTGATATCTCCGTTAAAATGACGCGTGAACGCGAAGTAAAAAAGGTGCGCATACACGCTGAAGAGTCCGCAGAAGAGCGTATTCTGGATATATTAATACCGCCTGCAAGGCCCGGTGGCATCGGTTTTAGCTCAAATGAGCAAAGTAGCAATAGAGAAGACGATGAGTCTAATACGCGGCAAAAATTTCGAAAAATGCTCCGCGAAGGCAAATTAGATGACCGGGAAATTGAGGTGGAACTCAATTCTGCGGCTGTGGGTGTAGAGATTATGGCCCCGCCCGGCATGGAGGAAATGACGAACCAGTTGCAAGGCATGTTCCAGAATCTAGGTAGCGGACGCACTAAAACGCGAAAATTGAAAATCAAGCAGGCTTTTAAATTATTGACCGAAGAAGAAGCCGCAAAGATGATAAATGAAGACGATATAAAAAGCCGTTCAATTT
>CAZWBV010000337.1:1546-1825 GCA_964632225.1 uncultured Gammaproteobacteria bacterium
TTAACGTTGAGCAAAACGGCATTGTCTTTCTCGATGAAACGGACAAAATTTGTAAGCGTTCGGAAACATCCGGGGCAGATGTGTCGCGTGAAGGTGTGCAACGGGATCTGTTGCCACTGGTCGAAGGTTGTGCGGTATCGACTAAATACGGCATTGTAAAAACGGATCATATCCTGTTTATTTCATCCGGCGCGTTCCACTTAGCCAAACCATCTGACCTCATACCGGAGTTGCAGGGCCGTTTACCGATTCGCGTTGAACTGAGTTCGTTGACCGTCG
>CAZWBV010000337.1:1835-2689 GCA_964632225.1 uncultured Gammaproteobacteria bacterium
GACTTCGTCCGCATTCTAACAGAACCGGATGCGTCGTTAACACAGCAGTATGCGGCGTTGCTTGGCACCGAGGGTGTCACATTGACATTTTCCGAAGATGGTATCGCACGTATTGCAGAAGTTGCTTGGCAAGTTAATGAAACAACTGAAAATATTGGTGCGCGACGGCTATATACGGTCATGGAGCGCTTATTGGAAACGTTGTCATATGAGGCCGCTGATCGAAACAATGACGCAGTAAATATTGATGCGCGTTATGTCGATGGGCACTTAAGTGAGCTTGTAAAAGATGAGGATTTGAGTCGTTATATTTTATAGGCGTATGTTTTGTAGACACATGTATTGTGGGCAAGGGGTAGTTAAGGTTTATTATTTCATTGTAACAATGATCAATTAGGAAATTAAAACAAGCCGGGGTAACCAATTGAGTAAATCGCCAAAGCCCACTGAAATAAATTTACACAAAAAATCTCGAACCTTGGAGATTGTGTTTGATGATGGTAATCGTTTTGAATACACGTGCGAATATCTGCGCGTGTATTCTCCGTCAGCAGAAGTGCAAGGTCACGGTCCTGGGCAGGAAGTGCTGCAATTGGGTAAGCAGGATGTCAATATTAAGGAAATCGAACCCGTTGGCAATTATGCGGTCACGTTGCATTTTGATGACGACCACAACACAGGGATTTATTCTTGGGATAAGCTGTATGAGCTTGGTATGAATAAAGCAGCATTATGGAAAAAATATCTGGAAAATCTGCAACAAGCTGGACATAAAAGAAAATAACTTTTGCATGGTGTGCTAGGAGCCTGTCCGAGAATAGAGAACCTACTGCGGAAAAGCCATTTGAGCCAGA
>CAZWBV010000338.1:0-2680 GCA_964632225.1 uncultured Gammaproteobacteria bacterium
TGGGCGCTGCGATGCGTTGCATGACTTCTGAGCCGGTGCCACTACCGAACATGATGGGTAACAAACCTGATATTACGGCAACGGCGGTCATCGCAATTGGCCGTACCCGTTCTGAAGTGCCTTCGTGCACCGCCGCTATAATTTCTTCTGCGGTTAACCGCGCGGCAGTGGGTACGGCCAGATGGTGTCGTGGATGAGACATTCCTTCTGTACCCGCCGCTTCTGCCAGACCTTTGGCGTGGCGGTGTTTTTCTACGGCTTGGTTAATAAACGTTAACACCAGCACGCCGATCTCAGCCGCCACGCCAGCCAGCGCAATAAAACCCACGGCGACGGCGACGGAGATGTTGAATCCAGACCAATATACAGTCCAGATGCCACCGATCAGCGCAAAAGGTATCGACAGCATGACGGCCATTGGTGCCAATACATTTCGAAAATTAAAAAA
Organism: uncultured Gammaproteobacteria bacterium; assembly: GCA_964632225.1. GTDB lineage: Bacteria > Pseudomonadota > Gammaproteobacteria > SG8-11 > SG8-11 > JAADIM01. The sequence continues at coordinate 449 of CAZWBV010000338.1, forward strand.
CAATAACAAAAAGATAATCAACAATGTCAGCGGTATTACGATACGCAGTCGTTTGGCAGCCCGTTCCATGTATTCAAACTGACCAGACCAGGTTACTGTATATCCAGGCGGTATTTTAACCTGTTCTTCCAGTACCTGTTTGGCCTTGGTTACGTAGCCGCCTATGTCCGAGGTTTTAATATCAACATAGATCCAGGCATTGGGTCGCGCGTTTTCGCTTTTTATCACCGGGGCGCCGCGACGTAACTGAATATCCGCCACCATAGACAATGGAATTTGTAAACCGGTTGGGGTTGTAATCAGTACCCGTTTTAACGATTCAGGATTATCCCTAAAGTCACGCGGATAACGCAGGCTCACCGGATAGCGCTCCAGGCCTTCGACTGTCTGGGTGATATTCATGCCGCCGACGGCTGATTTTATGACATCCTGAATGTCGCCTACCAGCAAGCCATACCGAGATGCGGCTTCCCGGTCAATATCGAAATCCAAAAAATACCCGCCAACGGCGCGATCGCCAAAAGCGGATAGCGTTTCAGGTATCGATTTCATAGCACGTTCAATTTCCTCGGACAACCGAGCTAATACTGACAAGTCAGATCCGCTTACTTTAATGCCGATAGGGGTCTTAATGCCTGTAGATAACATATCGATACGGGTTTTTATCGGCAAGGTCCAGGCATTGGCCAGTCCTGGAAATTTTATCGCAGCATCCATTTCCTTCATCAGGTTCTGGGTAGTCTTCGTTGGATCGGGCCATTGTTCTTTGGGTTTGAGGCGAATGATGGTTTCTATCATCGCAAGGGGTGCAGAGTCGGTTGCCGATTCCGCACGGCCGACTTTTCCGAACACCGAGATCACTTCAGGAAAAGTGTAAAGGATTTTATCTGTCTGCTGTAGCAATTCCTTGGCTTTGGTAATGGAGATGCCCGGAAATGTGGTGGGCATATACAATATATCACCTTCGTCCAATGGTGGCATGAACTCTGACCCGACGCGGGATAAGGGATACAGCGTCGTTGCCAATAATACAATGGCTAACAGTACCGTTAACTTGCGCCAGTGCAGGACTTTAGTCAGTGCGGGCGAATGCAGAAAATGCAATAACCGGTTTACGGGGTTTTTAGCCTCCGGTAAAATTTTGCCGCGAATAAAGTAACCCATTAATAACGGCACCAGCGTAATGGCCAGAATAGCTGAAGCGCCCATCGCATAGGTACTGGTAAATGCCAGTGGTTTGAATAACCTGCCTTCCTGTGCTTGCAGCGTAAAGATGGCTAGGTACGAGACAGTGATAATGAGCAGGGAAAAGAACAAGGCTGGCCCGACTTCCTTTGATGCATCCAGTACGGCGCGCCAACGTTCTTCCAGATTGAGGGGGGCGCCTTTGTCGCGTTCACCGTATTCCAGATGTTTATGGGCATTTTCAATCATCACAATAGCGCCATCCACCATTGCGCCGATGGTGATGGCAATACCGCCCAAAGACATGATATTGGCATTAATCCCTTGCAGGTTCATGACGATAAATGCCATTAAAATCCCAATTGGCAAAGTGACAATCGCCACGAAAGCGGATCGGGCGTGCAGTAGGAACAAGATACAAACCAGACTCACGACAATGAATTCCTCAAACAATTTTTCGGTGAGGTTGTCTACCGCTCGTTCAATCAGGTCACCCCGGTCATAAACAGGAACGATTTCCACGCCGTCGGGTAAACCTTTGGCCAGTTCCTTTAATTTAGCGCGAACGCCTTCAATCGTCGCAAGTGCGTTTTCGCCATAACGCATAATGACGATACCGCCAGCAACTTCCCCCTCACCATTTAATTCGGCCACACCGCGCCGCAGTTCCGGACCGAGCTGTACATTGGCAATATCACGTAAACGAACAGGCGTGCCGCGTCCATCCACACTGACTGGGATGCTATTGAGATCTTCAATGGAACTGATGTAACCTTTTGCGCGCACCATGTATTCGGTCTCAGACATTTCGATCAATTTACCACCGACATCGTTGTTGGAACGCATAATGGCATGACGTACTTTTTGCAACGAAATATTATAAGTCGCCAATGCGTTGGGATCGACTTCCACCTGGTATTGTTTGACGTACCCCCCTACGGACGCAACTTCGGAGACGCCCGGTACGGTTTGCAACGGATAACGCAAGTACCAATCTTGCAACGAGCGCAGTTTTGCCAAATCATGTTTACCGGTTTTATCGACGAG
>CAZWBV010000339.1:0-2677 GCA_964632225.1 uncultured Gammaproteobacteria bacterium
GTTCGTGGAGTTTGCCAAAGGATTTGGATGGCTTGACCTTCTTATAATACGAGCGAAATTTGGATCTGTTTTCCATACGGCCCGACACATAATCCAATGCCGTGGTGAATTTAGCCGGTTTATAATAGCCATTGACGCGTAAGATCACTTTGCCTTTTTCATTGAGAAACAACAATGTCGGGGTATACATGACGTTCATTTTTACTGCGAAATCTTTCTCCTTCATTGTTTCGCCGGATATATCAGTAATTTCGCGGTCACCCCACATATTGATTGTAATAGCGTCAATATGCTTTTTCATTTTGTCTGTGATAGACTTTTGCGCCAGATTCACATCGAGCAATTTTTTACAATAAGGGCAGCCATCCTGGTAGAAAAATAATAAAACGCGCTTGTTAGCCTCCTTTGCTTCCTCAACATCATCCCGCAAGTCTAAAAAGGAATTTTTAAACCAGCTTGGATATTCTTGCGAACCTGGATTTGTCATATCCGGATTCAGATTTTTTTCCTTTTTTAATAACATGGCTTCTACTTCTTTTGTCTCATCTGCAAAAGAAGGCATAGAGACCAACAGGCCAAGTAAACAAGTAATCACTGATAATCCAATTCGACTCATTTTTTCCTCTCTATTTTTCCTCACAAATGTACTGGATAGAAAACCCTTTGCTAACAACGCCTTTGCTAACAACGCGTTATCTATATGACCTTAACGCACAGCTATCTCTAAAGTTTAGACCAAGAAATTCTAGTTTGTTCATGCTATTTGTGCATAAAAATATTAAGCTCAAATAACGGCATAATAAGCACAATTTTCTTGTGTGTGACAATATTTCGTCTATCGATTCGTTATTTGCCGCTTTTCCACTTTGCATACTGACAGTAAGCTTTTGTATTTATTAACGCCTGAATATTTCGCAAGGATGGCATGAAATTCGCTTATAACAATGAATACATGGGAAACCGGGAAGGAAAACAATGCCGCCAACATTAACAACGCCGTTAAAACAAAATGGGGCCTCTATTAGCCAACTACAGCCTAATCCAGCTGAAAAGATGGATAAACAGGTGTTTGATTCAGACAAGCTGATTCAAATCGCGAGCATATTACACACCACGTTGGATGTATCGCAAATCATTCAATTGTTCGCAAAGGAAATTAAGGCGTATGTTCGCTTTGATTGCATTAAATACCGTTTTGAAAAACAGAATATAGAAACAAAATTTGGTCGCAATAGCCATTTTGCCCTTCGTTATCAACTTCTATTAGATAAGCAACCATTAGGCGAGATTATCTTTACCCGACGAGTTGATTTTGAAAAACAAGAAACACAAGAGTTTGAAACACTATTGAATGGACTGCTTTATCCGATTCGAAACGCACTGATGTATCAACAAGCGTTATACGATGCGCATAAAGACCCGCTAACGGGTATCAGAAACCGGGCAGCATTTGATGAAACGACAAAGCATGAGGTTGAACTCGCACAACGACATGCTAATCCGCTGTCCATGATCATGCTTGATATTGATCATTTCAAGAAATTCAATGATAACTACGGTCACTATGTGGGTGACTGCGTACTCAAAAAAATCGCGCAATACATCAATGAATGTATACGTGGCACTGATTTTTTATACCGCTACGGTGGAGAAGAATTTGTGGTGCTATTACCTAACACGGATGATAAAGGCGCTTATCGCCTGGCGCAGCGTATTCGCCGTAAAATTGGAAAAGCAGAATGTGAATGCGACGACCAAAAAATTAAATTGACCATCAGCGCAGGTGTGTCATGTTTGGCAGCAAAAGAAAATGCGCATGATTTATTCATCAAAGCAGATACCGCGCTGTATGCCGCTAAAACAGGCGGCAGAAACCTTGTGCGAATGTATACTTATGACGATTAAGTTAAGAATGACTAATTATCGGCCTTGTCCAATTTCACAAAATTCGATAGACTTGTTATATATTTAGTGTCCATTTCTTCCCATTTTCCCGGTCGTAGATACTTTTTTAACTTAACAGGTCCAAAACGTACTCGCATTAGGCGGCTTACCGTTAACCCTTGTGACTCCCATAGCCGTCTTACTTCCCGATTGCGTCCTTCCTTTAATATCACGTGATACCAATGATTTGCACCGCTACCGCCCGCATCGAGAATTTGATCAAATCGGGCTTTTTCGCCTTCTAGCATGACACCGTTAGTTAGCGTATTTAACACCTGTTTGCTTACTTCACCAAGCACACGCACTGCGTACTCCCGTTCTATTTCATAAGAGGGGTGCATCAAACGATTGGCTAATTCGCCATCTGTTGTTAACAGAAGTAAACCAGAGGTATTAATATCCAGGCGGCCTATTACAACCCAGCGACCATTTCTTAATACCGGTAATGAATCAAATACCGTTTTTCGTTGTTCTGGATCTGAACGTGTGCAAATGACCCCTTCAGGTTTATGAAATAGAATAACACGGCGCCTTGGTGTGCTTTTTTTTGTGTAAAATGGTTTTCCATCGACCAGCACTTTATCCAGCTCGGATATTCGATCGCCCAGCGTGGCAATTTTTCCATTTACGCTGATTCGTTTGTTTGAGATCCAGCGTTCTATTTCACGTCTGGATGCAAGACCCGCACGGGCGAGGACTTTCTGGATTTTTTCGTTCATGGGAGTGGATTATT
>CAZWBV010000340.1:0-2640 GCA_964632225.1 uncultured Gammaproteobacteria bacterium
TCCCGAATATTTGAACGTATTCTTTTTGCGACAAAAAATGCCACTTCGTGGGGTAAATCCACATTTAGTTGCTCAGCTTTGCTCATCAATATCGCAACGCGGGTTTCCAGTTCGGGTGGTTCGATTGCAACTGTCAGACCCCAGCCGAAGCGGGATTTTAGTCTTTCCTCCAAACCGGCGACTTCTTTGGGGTATCGATCACAGGTCAGTACAATTTGTTGTTGGCCTTCGAGCAGCACATTAAAGGTGTGGAAAAATTCTTCCTGGGAACGTTCTTTTTTAGCAAAAAATTGAATATCGTCAATGAGCAACGCATTAACTGAACGGTAAAATCGTTTAAATTCATCAATGGCATTATGTTGCAGTGCCTTAACCATGTCTTGCACAAACCGCTCTGAATGCAAATATATTACCCTACCACTCGGATTGTTTTTCAGAATCTGGTTACCGACAGAATGCATCAAATGGGTTTTACCTAAACCGACACCGCCATAGATAAAGAGCGGGTTATAGGCGTTGCCTGCATTTTCGGCAACCTGTATTGATGCCGCTTTGGCAAGTTGGTTTGAGTTTCCTTCAACGAAACTATCGAATGTATAAGCCTTGTTTATATTACTGACATATTTAATGTTGGGCAGGTCGTTTTTGCGCTGGAAAAATGATTTTTGTTCTACGACCGGTGCCGGGTTTGCTTGTGTTTCGGTGGTGTTTTTGCTACCTATTGCGACGCGTACTTGTGGTGAAGTGGTATCGCTGATTGATTCAGCTATTTCGTTAATCCGCAGAATGAGGTTGTCATTTACCCATTCTTGTACAAACTTGTTGGGGGCCAGTAATTGGATTGACGTGTTTTCTTCTATGGCATGCAAAGGCAGTACCCAGGTATTAAACTGGTGGACGGTAAGCTCAGCTTCGAGTCGGGTAACACATTTTTGCCATATGGAAGGCTGCACGGATACTCCTAATGTTAGACTTAATGTTAGACTTAATGTTAGACGGAATGCGCCAGGAAAATTTGAAGTCTAACCCTGATAGAAAAACTTATCCACAACCTTTGCCGACCCGAATATAAATTATTTTTTGTGCTTTTTATTGACATTTAACTGCTATTCACAGTATCTTTTCCCGTTTTTCCTACAATCAGGTACGCGGTAGGAATTTCAAAAAGTTAGCGTCTTTTTGCGTATTAATTAAGCTAATTATTAAGCTCATTTATTCAGCATTTTATTGTGCGGTGGATATAGACAGTTCTTAAGGTTTTAGCAAACGATAAGAATATTCATCCAATCAGTCAGCGACGCATTTAGATAATTAATTAGGTCATTTAGATTTAGGTAAATAATGAAATGAAAAGAACCTTTCAACCCAGTAATTTGAAGCGCAAACGCACCCATGGATTTCGTGCGCGAATGGCAACTAAAGCAGGCCGAAGAATCATTAATGCGCGACGCGCAAAAGGCCGGACTCGTTTGAGCGCTTAAGCGGCTGTTTTTACACAGTGGAACAGCTTAACGCCATTTTTGAGTTCAGAGACCCTAACCCGGCTATTTCGGTTAGAAGAAATAGCTTGAGTAAAAATAATTAGACGGCCGTGTCTCAGTTTGAACATGCCTGTGATGGTATAGGCGTTCATCCAATAATATTTAAGAATCCAGAGGCAGGTTCGAGTGGTCTCTGAATCAAAACGACTACCTCGCACGATCAAACTTACCCACGTAAGTGAATTTCAGCGGGTCTTCAAACAAGGCCGTTACAAATCTCAGGACACAGTGTTTGTGGTGTTGGCAATTGAAAACAGTTTGCGGTGTGGGCGATTAGGCATCACGATAGCAAAAAGAAATGTCGCGTCCTCGGTGGCCCGAAACCGGATCAAAAGACTCATTCGGGAAAGTTTTCGACACCATAAAAACAATGTCGAGGGGTTGGATGTTGTCGTTATAGCGCGACATAGTGCAAACAAGTACGACAATCAGCATATCATCGCCGCATTGGAAAAACATTGGCGCCGGTTAGCGAACGAAAGCGGATAGGACAAGTATTCACGGGCTTTAAGAAAAAATTTAAATAATGCACAAAATTTTAATTGCTTTTATTCAACTCTATCGTTCTTTTCTGAGCCCGTTTTTAGGCCCGCATTGTCGATTTTATCCGAGTTGTTCCTGTTATGCGCAACAAGCGTTGCAGCAATATGGTGTTGTTCAGGGGAGTTGGTTGGCAGTAAAGCGTATTTTGCGTTGTCATCCCTGGCATGAAGGCGGGGTTGATCCCGTCCCAGAGAATACTCAGGACGCTTACCAGCAGAAGCACCAACAAAAAAGGTAGTATGAATTAAGTCGTATGGACAATCAAAAGCTAATATTGTTTTTAGCCCTCTCAATGGTCGTGATGCTTATTTTCCAGGCCTGGGAAGAGAATAATATCAAACCCCAGGAACCGATTGCACAGTCACCTCCCCGTGTTACCGTGCCGGGGCAACCCTCTGTATCCCAACCCTCAGTTAGTTCTGCTGTTAATTCAGGTATTAGTTCAGATTTACCCAATGCCGTCACGTCTTCTATTGATTTGCCATCCGATTTGCCTACACCGGCCGTGGCACCCGTTACAAATCCTCAACAACAGGATACAAAACTGTCGAAAACC
>CAZWBV010000341.1:0-2637 GCA_964632225.1 uncultured Gammaproteobacteria bacterium
CAAACTCACGGCGGATGACATAACAAGGCAAATTGAGGAAAGTGCACGTGCAAGACTATCTGAAAGAAAAAGTCGTGAAGATTCACGCAGTCGACGGAGCGCACGCTAATGGGAGCAGCTAAAATATTAGGTTTAGTGGTCATTGTCGCAGCCATTTTTGTGGCATCTAATTCACTCTTTACGGTAGATGAGCGACAAAAAGTCATTTTGTTTGAATTTGGTGAAATCGTAAAAGATGATTTCACCCCCGGACTCCATCTGAAAGTACCGGTAATGAATAATGTGCGTAAATTTGATGACCGTATACTGACGCTTGATTCTGAGCCGGAGCTTTACCTGACACTTGCGAAGAAGAATGTCATTGTTGATTCGTTTGTAAAATGGCGTATCAAGGATGTGGCCCGGTTTTTTACGGCAAATTTAGGTGACGAGGTGGTTGCGCTCAACAAATTATCGCAGATTGTTAGAAACGGTCTGCGGGATGAATTCGGTAAACGGACTATTCAGGAAACCATCTCCGGTGAACGTAACCAAATCATGGAAATTTTAAAAACAAAAGTCAATACACAAGTCATCGAGTTGGGTATTGAAGTTGTCGATGTTCGAATAAAGCGTATTGATTTTCCAGATAAAATCAGTCAGTCCGTCTATGAACGTATGGAGGCTGAACGTAAACGAGTTGCCAATGAAACACGTTCAAGAGGCGCTGAAGCAGCTGAACGTATTCAGGCTGATGCAGATCGGCAGCGTACCGTTTTATTGGCAGAAGCTTATCGGGATTCTGAGCAATTACGCGGTGAAGGTGATAGTAAAGCCGCAGATATTTATGCGCAGGCTTACACGAAGAATGCAGAGTTTTATTCTCTTTACCGAAGTTTGTCGGCATACAAGAATTCATTTTCAGAAAAATCTGATATTTTAGTTGTAAAACCTGATTCTGATTTTTTTAAATATTTTACCAATTCACGTGCGGATAAGACCACGAAATAAGCCCACCTTGAATCTGGGTCGCGTTATTTGATAGGGTAGACTATCTAACAGTTGCTAACAGGTTGTTAAATACAATGTGGCATGATTTATTAGTTGCTACTGCTTTATTGCTGGTTATCGAAGGTATACTGCCCTTTATTAATCCTGCCGGTTTACGCAAAGTACTTACCTTAATGAGTCAAATGAATGATAATACCTTGAGGTTTGCTGGATTAACCAGCATGCTTCTCGGTGTTATGCTCCTATATATACTAAATTTGTAGTGCGCAACTGAATTCAAACGAATGCTGTTTTTCGCTAAGACATTTGTTAAGACATAGAGACGGCCAACATAGATTATAGAAAGTCCAATGAATAAAGATGATCGATGGGTGCTTCCTGAGGGAATACAGGAAATGTTACCTTATCAGGCAGAACCGCTTGAAAAGCTGAGGCGAGAAATACTCGATTTGTTTCATAGTTGGGGCTACGAATTGGTTATGCCACCCTTCGTAGAGTATCTTGATGCGCTTTTGACGGGCACAGGCCGGGATCTGGATCTGCAAACATTCAAACTGACTGACCAGCTTACGGGTCGCATGATGGGGCTACGTGCCGATATGACACCCCAGGTTGCCCGTATTGATGCACATAATTTAAAACGAGAACAGCCAGTCAGACTGTGTTATCTGGGTACTGTATTACGCGCACGACCTGATGGTTTCGGCGGTTCGCGAAGTCCTTTACAAGTGGGCGCTGAACTTTATGGGCACGAGAGTATTGAAAGTGACGTCGAAGTATTATTATTAATGTACGCTATGCTGGAGTACGCCGGATTACGGGATATTCACGTTGATTTGGGGCATGTTGGTATATTTCGTGGGTTAGCAAATCAGGCTAATTTATCCGATGTGCAGGAAGCAACGTTATTTGATGCCTTGCAGCGAAAAGCGCGCACCGAGATTGATGAATTACTGGGGCAACTCGACATTAAAAAAGATGTTAGATCCATGCTGGCCTGTCTTGTTGAACTTAATGGGGATATGACTATTTTTGAAGAAGCCAAATCAAAACTCGCCAAAGCTGATGATGTTGTAAGACAATCATTGGAAAATTTGCTGTCTATCGCAACCGCTGTAAACGAGAAATTGCCCGCATTATCACTTTATTTTGATCTGGCAGAATTAAGGGGCTATCAATATCAAACTGGTATTGTCTTTGCGGCTTACGTGCCTGGACATGGACAAGAAATAGTGCGTGGTGGACGCTACGATGACATCGGTAAGGTGTTTGGCCGAGCCAGACCTGCAACGGGTTTCAGTGCAGATTTAAAAAATCTGATCGATCTCAGCGCGGGTTTCAGCTATAACATAAGCGGAATATTTTCTCCTAACTCGAATGATGCTAAATTATTGGAAAGAATAGATTCCTTGCGAAAATCAGGCGAACGCGTCGTGTGTGCGTTGCCCGGTCAAAAAGCGGGTGCGAAAGAAATGGGTTGCGATCGTATTTTGCTGGAAAAACAGGGAACCTGGGAAGTTGTAAATATATAACATAACATAATAGATTGAAGCGGCTGTATTCGCTGAGAGAATGCATCGTGGGTGACTATTTAATGGGTAAGAGTAATGGGTAAGAGTAATGGGTAAGAGTAATGGGTAAGAGTAA
>CAZWBV010000342.1:0-2629 GCA_964632225.1 uncultured Gammaproteobacteria bacterium
GCCTTCAAATATTATACCCAATGACCAAATCCCTTCAAAAATTAAGCTTTTTTAATCCTGAAAACATATTTACCGCTGTCCTCAGTTGACTCCACCAGCTCATTACCAGTTTGTTTAGCAAAAGCGTCAAAATCTTTCACGGAACCCGGATCGGTCGCGATAATTTTTAGCACTTGACCACTGCCAAGACTCGCGAGTGCTTTTTTAGCCTTTAGAATAGGTAATGGACAATTCAAACCAGTTGCATCGAGTTCTTCATCGAAATCTGCCATTCTCTTAACTCCTTGTAAAATATAAATATTTTAATAGAAAGTACACAAACCATGTAGAAACTACATCACTCGGACGTTGTTCCTGACGTTGTTCATGAAGTAGCCCTAACAGTAGCCCTAATATATGCTCTGAAAAAAACATTAGTATAACAGATAACACTTATATACCAGTTTTGATACAAATGCAAGAACCAGCCTGCGTTTATGTGATCATACACACACGCAGCGATCTGGCTTTAGCAATTAAATAATTGCCAGAAGAGACAAAAAATTAACAACCTTTATTGAAATAAACAGTCTTAATATACGAATCAAATTTAATATTCTAACCCGCTTTTACCAATACAACACAATAAAAAATTATCAATTATTTAAGCCACGACTTTTAGGTATGCTACATCGCAATAGAATAAACATGTATAGTCAATGCTTTATAAAAGCCAATGAAAAACAGTTTTTAGAATGTACCGAATTCAAAATATAAGATATTTCATCACACTGCTGCTTGTCGCGCTGACGATAATCGTCACACCCATTGAGAGCCTGGCAGAAATTATCGATTTGCCTGATATTGGCAGTACTGCGGATGCGGTTTTATCCGTAGAAGAAGAAAAACGGCTGGGAAAAGCGTTTATTCGCAGCGCTAGACAGTTTTACAAGATTGTCGACGACCCGCTGGTCAACAATTATATTCAATCACTGGGTAGCCAGCTCACCAGCCATATCGAAAACAGCCCATTTGATTTTACATTTTTTGTCGTCGATGCGCCGTCCATAAATGCCTTTGCCGGCCCTGGAGGCTATATAGGCGTTAATTCAGGCACAATACTCGCAACAGAATCAGAAAGTGAACTCGCTTCGGTCGTTGCGCACGAAATCGCGCACGTAACGCAACGACATATGCAACGTTCCTTTGAGAAAGCAGGTAATTTAAGCCTGCCGACTGCGGCTGCCATGATCGCAGCGATATTGCTGGGTGCACAAAATCCGCAGGCCGCGTCCGCATTACTGGCAGCAAGTATTGCCGGCAGCACGCAAAAGCAAATAAACTTTACGCGGGCACACGAAAAAGAAGCGGATCGTGTCGGTATGCGCCTGCTTATCGACTCGGGATACGATCCTCGGGCAATGCCTGTCTTTTTTGAACATTTACAAAGAAGAACACAAATGTATTCCAATGTGGTACCCGAATTTCTTAGCACACACCCAATTACAGTGAATCGTATCAGTGATTCCAGAAACCGCGCTGAACAATACCCATTGCGGCAAGCCAGCGACGACACTAGTTTCCACATAATCCGAGCCAAATTTCAGGTTCAATCCAACAACAATCCCAAATCAATCGCTCGTCAATTTGCAAATTCTATAAAAACAGGAAGGTATCAAAATGAATTTGCACATAAATACGGTTACGCGCTGGCGTTGCTGGCAAATAAAGACTGGGTTAAGTCACGTAAAGTGATTAATTCACTCATTGAAACCGACCAGGAACGGGTTCCTTACTTATTAACTCAAGCTCAAATTGAAATAAACGCGGGCAAACCCCAACTCGCCAATAAATTACTTGTAAAAGCACTCAAACTGTACCCTCACAACGAACCACTCACTGTCTTATATACAAATACACTGCTAGAAACCGGCAACACCGACACATCAAGAAAGCTATTAAAGGAACAAATAAGATACAATCCAGAAAACCCGCTACTTTACGAGCTTTTGGCAAAAGCAGAAAAAAGAGCGGGCTTTAGTAGTGCGGCATATCAAGCGTTGGCAGAACATGACTATTTATTTGGCCGCATCCACCTGGCAATAGACCATTTGCAGACAGCACTCAGACAAGTCGATAACAATAAAAACTCTAAATCCAGAATTGAAGCGCGCTTAATAGAACTAAAGAAAGAAATACTTTCTGAACAATAACTTAGAGAAAAACCACCGACTCCATCACATTACTTTTTTCAACAACCACTAATCACAATTTAGATCATAAAAACACTCTAACTTATTTCTACCACTATAAAAAAACACAATACCAGATCGGAAGAAGTCGCTTGCGTTTAAGGGTATTCTGCGATAAAAATTGAATCTTCGTTAAGAAGTTGTATTTTTGATTATCTATCCTATAGTTTGTAACTGAGATATGAGATAACAGATAGATTTTAATGACATTTAAAGATAGAAAAATATCTAAAGTTTCTTGTAGTTAGCACCGATGAGATTAGTACCGATGACCGATGACGTCGTACCGATAGTTAATACTGACAATTAGCATTAACAATTTGAACGTATTTATCGATAGGCACCAACTTCAACTGACTTGTGATAGCGATCTTCAAAGAACATTAAACTCGATTTGT
>CAZWBV010000343.1:0-2627 GCA_964632225.1 uncultured Gammaproteobacteria bacterium
TGGGAAAAATCGTCGCCATTATTTATACTGTCTAATACACTTTGGGCTTCTTTTTTCGCCACCTGAACCTGCTCTGATGAGGCTGCCTCTGGAACCTCTATTAAAATATGCGCCAGGCGGTATTCTTCATTTAGACCACCTTGAATAGCTTTATTGGCGAGAAAATCTTGCGTTTCCTGTTCGGTAACGTTTATTTTGTTGTAAATTTGTCGTTGTCTTACACGGTTGATAATCATTTCATCGCGTATGTTGCGCCGATAACCTTCATAATCAATACCTTCGTTTTGCAGGACATTACGAAATTCTGTCAGGCTCAGCTTGTTATCAGCAGCAATTTTTAAAATAGTACGGTCCAGTGATTCTTCAGCAATTCGAATCCGCGCTCTTTGGGCCAATTGTAACTGCAGTTGCTTTTGTATCATGCGCTCTAATATTTGTTTCTGTAATATATCTTGCGGTGGAATAGTTGCTTGGCGTTGTTGCAGTTGATTTTTTATAAAATTTATTTCTTCAGTGAGTTCATTTTTTGTGATGACATCGTCATTAACGACGATAATAATTTTGTCGACTGGCTCGGCCATTGACAAACCGGAAAATGTGAACAACACAAGGACGGCGGCACGCATTTTGAGCCAATATTTTATCCATTGATACTTGATTGCATACCTGAAAATAAGAAAAAACATTAATCCGGACACCTCTCTTAACTAATAATATAATGAATAACTTTCGTTTAAAAACATCGTTCTTTAATAACCAGAGATTCCACTTCGGCTATTCTGTAACAACGACTTTACATCTTTTCCGACGGCCATAAGGCCTTTAAGTTCAAACTGAAACAGCACAGAACGCGCCGTGTTTAGCTGGTCATCCAATACGAATCGCCGACTGACAATTCGAAACGCCCAGCAACAATCATCGTATTCTAACCCAGCCAGTTTTTCCTCACTGCGATTTTCAAAATGATTGTAATTGCGTCTGCCTATAAAACGCCAATTATGGCTTATTGGCCAAAAAATCGATATATCAGATTCCTGTTTGGTAATTTCCCCAGTGGCGTCTCGATCACTGAGATAACCAAAATTAAAAAGCCGACCAAGAGAATCGTTGTATTGTAACTGAAAACTGCCACTTCGCAGGCGGTCTTGTTGGTTGTCCCATTGCACTTTTGAGTTAATATTGAGGAAATCGAACGGTTTTGCGCGCATTTCGGCGAAATAATCTGAGGAACTCACCGTCTCTAACACGGCCCCTGGCAATGTGACCCGCCTATCGCGATAATATCGTGTGCGCCCAATACTGGCCGTCAATTTCTCAACCCCTGATCGTGCGTCCAGAAAACGCGTTGTCAGGGCAGCACTCATCTGCCGGGTATCACCAATACGGTCAGCACCTGTAAAACGGTTTTCAGAAAATAATTGCGAAAAACTCTGATTAGCCAGGCTGGTATCAAATACGCGAGAAACGCCATTTCGATCCACGATTAAATTTGACTGGTCCTCAAAGGGGACATTGAGAAAAAACAGTCGCGGCTCCAATGTTTGAATAAATGTATGATTATCAAGCGTAACGTCACGTTCAAAAAACAAGCCACTGTCTAAACTGAATATTGGCAAAGTACGCGATGGCGATCCATCGGCGCCCAGTGCCTGATTATCCAACGCATACTGCGTATGGCGAACGGTTAATTTTGGAATCATAAAACCAGCCGCGCTTTCAAATGGCAGACTCACACTCGGCTGCAGATCCAAACGACCACCGGATACGCGATCTTTACCATCAAATCGAACGTAGTCAGCGCGGATTTCCGGTAGCAAACGGTAAATTTCTCCGGGCGCAGCAGCATTAAACGTAAATTCAGGCCGTTTTTTATAAGGGCGGGAACTGTCAGCGATGCTGTTATCCAATGTTTGAAATTCAATAACACGACCCTGAAATGACCAGTCGTCTCCTTGGTAACGCGCCTCGACCTTGCTTTCAAGGTGAGCGACGTTGACAACACTTAGCTGGCCGCCAAAATCTTGAAAATAGTCTTTGTCGGAAGCACGCCGATAACGTAAATTTGTTGATAAGCGCGGCAAAAACTGAGAATTATGCGATATCGACAAATACTCCCTGTCGCTTCTTGTCAGGTCATCACCTGGTAAATATTCTGCATTTACCTGCCCGAAATCATTTTCATTTAAGAACCGGTATTCGCCTATTACCCGCTGTCCGCGCTTTGTGAAATTTTCCACAGTGATCGTTGCGTCACGCGCAGGTGCCAAATTCAAATAATAGGGAACACTTAGTTCAAATCCCAATCGACTGGAATTACCAAACGTTGGATTTAATAATCCTGTTTTTCTACCCGACAACGGAAAACTGATATAAGGCAGGTAGAATACAGGAACACGCATGAAATCAATCCATACATTTTTTGCGGTGCCCTGATTTTCTGCGGAATCCAGTACTATTCGTTGCGCATGCAACTGCCATGCGGGTCGCTCTTCATCACAACTGGTATATGTGGTCGCAAATAATTCAGTGACATCTTTATTGAGTAAATTTAAACGCTTTGCTTTACCACGAACGTGACTGCCTAAAAAAAAGAATTCTGCGTCGTCCAGCTGCCCCACCTCTTTTTC
>CAZWBV010000344.1:0-2623 GCA_964632225.1 uncultured Gammaproteobacteria bacterium
GGAAAGCCATCGCTTAAAAAAGCAACTACACGAACACCCTGTATTAACAAAGCTAACAAAGAGCACCCTCAGCCAATTAAAAAACCCTGATTGGCAACGGGTTGAAAAAGATTTGCAATGGGGAAGCCAGACTGATAATCATATTCTTACGTTATTAGACCCCAAGTATCCGCCATTATTAAAACAAATCGCTGACCCGCCACCGGTATTATACGTCACAGGGTGCCCGGATTTATTGCGACTAACACAGATCGCAATGGTAGGAAGCCGCAACCCATCACACGCAGGTAAAGAAACCGCCCACGAATTCGCGTATGCATTATCAAAAAGTGGTTTGATTGTTACCAGTGGGCTTGCACTGGGCATAGATGGTACAAGCCATAAAGGCGCACTCGCTGCAAATAGTCCGACCATCGCGGTATTGGGCACCGGTCTTGATAAAATTTACCCGGCACACCACCATTCACTTGCGGTAAACATAGCACAAAACGGTGCGCTCGTATCTGAATTCACATTGGGAACGCCACCGGTTGCAGCTAATTTTCCGAAACGAAACAGGATTATCAGTGGGCTTAGCATCGGCACAGTCGTGGTAGAGGCCACACTGAAAAGCGGCTCGTTAATTACAGCACGCATGGCAAATGAGCAAGGTCGAGAAGTATTTGCCATCCCCGGTTCTATTAGAAATCCGACAACAAAAGGCTGCCACAAGTTAATCCGGGAAGGCGCTAAACTGGTGGAAACAACTGAAGATATTCTTGAAGAGCTTGCGCCACTGTGTCAGTTTAACTTGCCTAACATAGAGAAACTTGTATCGAGCGGTAACAATATCCCAAACAATGTTCTGAATAATGTGTTAATCGAACCTCAATTCGGCGGCTCGCTCAATAATGAGCAAGAGGATTTTTTACACAAAATCGGTCATGGCCCAATATCCATTGATGGCATGGTGCAACGCATGGGGATGTCGGTTGAATCCATATCTTCATTACTTATGGTATTAGAATTACAGGGTAAAGTTGCTTCTTCAAATGGTTTTTACTACAAAGTACATAATTAGAAAGACTTAACTCACGAAAAGAAGTATCTTTAGAAGTACAATTAGGTATAGGCGATACTTATAATCGGTAGATACTTAGGAGATACTTAGGTCTGTATTTCAGAATTAGGATGAAAAACGCCTTCGGTGTGGGTTAAATATCTCATTCTAAAAACGATACTTTAAGAAACATTGTTCTAATAAACATTGTTCTAAGAAACATTGTTCTAATAACAATACCACACCGTTGTACATTAAATACAATAAATACTGAAAAAATGCAACTAACCAGACACACTGACTACTCATTACGCGTCCTGGCGTTTCTCAGTTTAAAACAAGGCAATGCAGTCACCATTGCCGAAATAGCCAATTATTATTCGATATCGCGTAATCACCTGGTAAAAATTGTCCACCACCTGTCAAACGCTGGATTTATAACGACAACCCGCGGCAACCGGGGGGGGATTCGGCTTGCTCACGCGGCGATAGATATTCACATCGGCGATGTAGTCAGAAAAATGGAGCCACATTTCAACATCGTTGAATGCTTCAGTAACGATAGCCCAACTTGTAATATTGAACCCATATGCAAGCTCAAGGGGGCGCTCAATGAAGCAAGCCTTGCCTTTTTAACTGTGCTTGATAAATATACACTTGCAGATGCGATATCAAAAAATGATTTTAAGCGCTTATCGCTGTGAGCCAACCGCCGCAAGACATCAAAAACCGTTGTTATTTACCCGGACACACGACCAATTTTTAACCTAAATAAATCAGGCTGTGTGACCTAATTATCTTTCCATGTGTCTTTTTTAACCTACAAGAAATCGGTACTATTACGGGCTTCGGTGGAATAGCCTTTTAACCACAATTTAAAAGTGGCTTTTAAGCCGTCACTGACGTTAGAACACACAAATTACAAGCTATCGCACGATACGCATGCGTGTTGCTAAAAAGATCAAACAATAACTATGATACAAGTATATTAAAAATATATACTTTCAGGAGAGAAGCATGTCAGTAAAACATCCAATCATAGCCGTAACAGGCTCCTCTGGTGCAGGGACGACGACCGTCAAGAACGCGTTTGAACATATTTTCTATCGCGAAAAAATCAAACCTGCTGTCATTGAAGGTGACAGCTTCCACCGATATGACCGTAAGGAAATGAAAGAACAAATTAAATCGGCGCACGATGAAGGGCGTAATCTAAGCCACTTTGGGCCAGAAGGAAATATTTTTGAGAAAATAGAAGAACTTTTTCAAACATACGGGAAAACGGGTAAAGGCAAACGACGATATTATTTACACAGCCATGAAGAAGCCGAACCTTATAACCAGGAACCTGGCACATTTACGCCGTGGGAAGAAATTTCAGAAGAAAATGATCTGCTGTTTTATGAAGGCTTGCACGGTGGCGTTGTACAAGGCAATATCAATGCAGCCCAACATGTTGATTGTTTGATTGGCGTCACGCCCATTGTGAACCTGGAGTGGATCCAAAAAATTCATCGCGACACATCACAGCGCGGTTATTCTGCCGAAGCAGTCACTGACACCATTCTTCGACGAATGAACGAT
>CAZWBV010000345.1:0-2595 GCA_964632225.1 uncultured Gammaproteobacteria bacterium
TTTGATGTAAAGCGTAATTTATTTACAAATTTAAAACCTGAAGAGCGAGTGCGTACACCCTAATAATTTGTTTTTAACGGGAAGACAACGAGCGTAACGTCAGACCTCCTGATCCAGGGGATTACTCCTTGGTACCAAACTCAAAAATCATCTGAAAGTCCGTACCCGGAAAAACCGTATTTGTTTCATTGAGTTCCTTGCACAGACTTTCTATCGCACTATCATTGCTGTGATTAGCAAGCCGATGCAAACGCACTGTCAGGGTTTTATTTTGGTGATCCGGCAATATATCTGCCTCTGATTGATACATCGCCACCAACAATTGCCGGGCATCGTTAACACGCGACATAGGCTCCCGTAGGATATTTATCATAGCCGTTTCAGCTCGGTACGCCACCATTTTTACCGTGTCAATGAGTTGCTTTGTCTGGGTGGCGAGCTTGCTAAATCGTGCCTCCTCGGGCAGCTCGGCAATGGTAATGTGTTTGTCTGTCTCTTTTTTTTTGCCCTTTAGCGTATCAATTCCCTCTTGAAATTCACCGATTTCCTCTAGAAGCACAGCCTTTTTCTGTTCAAACGCCTCAACTTTTTTCGGTTCAATGTCGCTTTCAAGGTTCATAGAACCAAACTGAGCAAGACGACGGCTGAGTTTGCCATTGACACTGCGTATCTCAGAATCCAGTTGCCGATAATCGGGATTGACTACCAATGTGGCGTCAGGAATATCATCCAAACAATAGTCCACAAGTCCATCAATATTATAGTGTTGACGCATATATCGAAAGAAGTTTTCCTGTGACCATCTGGCGAACATAGAAACAGCAATCCGGATAAAATCCAGTGCCTAATGGGTCGCAATAATTGAGGTTTGGTGGCCACTTTCGGTCAGTTTGCGCACCTCCCGAACCCACAGTTTTTTGCCCAACCAGGTTCCCCGTTCAGCCAGTGCCATTTCAACCTTTTCTCCCGTGACCAAGCTAACTGTTTGCTTGGTAAATTCTGTTTCAGACCAGTCATCTCCGGGATGTTTATGATAGGTGATACAGGCAACACGCTTTGTTTTCAGACGCAGCATCAAGGCGGGGCTGTACCCTTCCCGGTCAAAAACCAAGGTGAATCGAGGGAGCAATGGGTTGTTCTCAAGTTGCTTAGCACTGGGTTGGCTGGGGATTTCCTGCTCTAGCCTGGGTACAATTTCGCCTTCAACAACCTTAATCAAACCCGGATCTACTTCCTTATTGATATAGAAAAAGGGTTGTCCATCCATGGCATTGACCCAGTAATCCGTTGTTGCGCGCAAACACAGGCGTTGACGGGCGACATGATGACGGGGAAGCTTTGTTTGCGAACCGTGATATACGCGAACATGACCATCAATATAGAGTGTGGCTGCACTCTCAAGATCTGCTGCCATCCATTGGGCACATAGATCCGCACCCCATTGGGCGCCATCGCCTTCTATTGAGAGTATTTTCAGTTTTTCGCGCAGTGTCCGTACTTCTGGGATACGATCTAGCCCTAATATTTTCCCCCACTCTCCTGGTGCATGATAGCGCAGCCTTTCAACGCTTTTGATCCTGGCCAAGGCCATAAACGCTAGCAATAAAAAAATGCTGGCAAGGCCATAGTAACCTTTGGGTAGCTGAAAATGTTTTTGGGTATTATGTAGCAGCCCCACCGATAACAATGCAGGCAGGGCAAACAACACACCCGCGTTGGGTACGCTCTCACAGGCCTTAAAGTCCAAAGCTACCTCACTGATCTCACCCACCATCGCGGCAACACGATCCAATGTATTGGTTGCACCCATACCAATCGGCGCTTTGTGATCAAGGGCATTGCGTTCGCTTTTGCTACAAACAATTAGTGCTGAGCCGGGGTGCTCTTTTTTTTTATCGGTTTGTGTAGACGACCATCAAGAACGGCTTTGTTTAAGGTATTGCTTTTGATGGTCAATGTCTTTGCAGCCTCTCCTACCTCTTCACCTTGATCGAGTAATGCCTGTGCTTGAGTGAGCACTTCAGAGGTTAGTATTGTAGCACCTCGTGTATTACGGGGTTTGTAAAAACCGCCCGTCCCTTCTTCTCGGTATTTTTTGACCGCACGTTTGAGCGTAACGCCAGGGATGCCAAAGGTACGACAAAGTTCGGCTTGGGTGGCGTTACCATTGACATAGAATTGGCTGATAATCATCAGAAAGGTGGGGCGGTCATCCTCAGCATGGCTAAACACGGGAAGGGTTCCATTGAAATAGGTTATTCGCCCCTCCCTTTTTTCAAAAGCCAGGTTGACGTTAATTACTGTGCTCCCGTTGGGAAAGAAGGGAAGTTGTGCCTGCGGCATGATGAATTGATCTCCGGCTGGAATTATGGTTGAGCCACTGAGTTTAGCAGGGATTGTTTTTTGGTCTCAATTTAAAATCATTGGGGGTTTCGGTTTTGACTCCCGATAAATTTTCATTTTTATTGTATCTAATTGATTGTTTGATATTTATCCAGCTATAGCAGAATATTTAGCTTTCTCCTAGATCAGGAGGTCTGACCTTGTATAAATCCCTTACTTCCTACTGCAATGCTCTCGGTCCATTCCGGCTGC
>CAZWBV010000346.1:0-2595 GCA_964632225.1 uncultured Gammaproteobacteria bacterium
TATACAGGGAAACTTGTACGTACGGTTCTGTGGGAGGAAAGGGGCCGTGAGGCCCCCGACCTACCCGGTGATTTTCCTCAAGCAAGAGCAAGCTCAAGGTTTTGTCCCTTCTCAATAGAACTCGAAACTGTTTGTTTTCCCTCCAAAGAATTTTTTACGCACTTGGCAACAACATTTGCAAGCCCACAAGGCACAGCGTTACCGATTTGTGAGTATACTCTACTGCTTGGCCCACAAAATTCGTAGTTAGAAGGAAATGTCTGGAGTAAGGCCACTTCGTTGATTGTTAGTCGCCTCAGATATGAGGGTACATCATGCATGCCTTGGGGCTTACCTCCTTTCATTAAATGTTGATGGTAACCTTCAACCCATGCGGCATCACCATGATACAAATGGTTATTGTCAATTATGGGAGTTCTATTTCCTCCCATGCTTGCAGGCAAAGTGCTTGCCCATCCATCTGGGTTGAGTGGCCTACCTTGTCCATTGAATAACATGCCGGCATAAGGTGACTTTCTCAATATTGGTTTTGCTGCTAGTGTAACTTTTGCATTGCAAATACGATCATTGCTTTTAGAACCAGGTTTACCTAAAGGAACTAATACATCACGCAGAGTAGGAGCTACTTTCTTATATTTTTGAAAACTGGACAAAAAAACAGGCTTAAATTCATTTTTTATTCCAATGAAGAAAACTCTCTCTCGAGACTGAGGAACTCCAAAATCTTTTGCATTGAGAATATGTATTGTAACAGTATAACCCGCTTTCTGTAGGCGTGAGATGAGAGCTGTACGTATTTCTTCAAATTTTGCTAAAGACCCAAGTGATTTTACATTCTCCATAACAAACGCTCTGGGTTGGAGGTTCTCAACTACTGAACAAAAACTGAATATAAGCTTACTTCTTGGGTCATTGGGATCCATTTTTCCTGCTACAGAAAAACCTTGGCATGGAGGACCACCAAAAACTATATCTACATTTCCAAGTCTGCTTAATTTAGTGCTGCATTCGTTAATATCACCCTCGAATAGGGTGGTACTAGGGTGGTTAGCACGAAAAGTATCACAAGCGTGTTTATCTAATTCATTTGCAGCGACAATTTCAAAGCCTGCATTTTCAAAACCGACATCCATTCCTCCTGCACCGCTAAATAACGATATCGCCTTCATTGAATTATTCCTATTCCGAATATTTTGTCGATAATAGCACTATAGAGAGCATCGATAAAGCCAAAAATGACACGGTTATGATTAAAACAAAAACAATTTACGACAAATTGTATCAATCGCTTATCAGTGAACTCACAAAAGAGCGTATTAGGCTTAATATTTCTCAAAGCGAGCTTGCCACAAATATTGGTTTGAACCAATCCGACATATCCAAAATCGAAAAATTTGAGAAGCGATTAGATGTGCTTGAATTTTCATTAATCTTAAAGGAACTAAGAATAAATGAAAATATTCGGCTTCAACAAATTGTGAGGAATTTCACAGGGGTTCCTGAATGAGTGGCATCGCTGAACGAAATAAATCTGGTCAATATTATGTTAATACCAGATTGGGTGTAGCAAAAACCAAAAAAGTTGAGGACTTCCCTGAATTCAGTTCATCCACAGAGGTTTGCAATTTACTTAGTGATCTTATTGAGATAAATGCCAAAGGTTTTAGAGGAGTTGTTGTTACTGCGTTAACTGGTTTGCATTTAGATGACGAATACGATCCAGTAAATAACTTTTATGGGTGTAATCCACGTTCTATTTTTGAAAGTGGCATTTGGTATGCGCTTCAAGAAAATGGTATCCCCTGCGGAAAGTCAGACCCATTAAATGTAGCAAAAAATGCTAATCAGTTAAATGAAGATTGGGCAAAGGGGCGGCGGCCGCAATCAGCAGCGATAGCGGTGGTTAAATTCCTAAGTATTGTTATGGAATCAGGGAAGGCAAAAAGAGCAAGATTAATAGATTATTTCTTTTTTCGCCTCTGGAAGTATGCTGAAACTCTAACAGGTTATGAACTTGTCGAAATCGAATCTTCATCAGAATCTAGGCAAACCTTAGGTAATAGGCTTGCCGACTTTACACTTAAATACCCCGAGTCGGGCAATCTCCCTCAGTATCTAGTATCGCAATTATTGATAGGGGTCTTTGGAAGCTCTGAGATAAGCGTGATTGGTGGAGATGAAAGTGTTTTTGGAACAAATACAACATCAAAAAAACCAGCGGATATTTGGTTAGAGGTCGATAGTGTAGAAACGAATTTATATGAAATAACTGTTAAGGCGGTATCAAAGAAAAGGCTAGACGATAGCATAGATGCTCTTAAGTCCACAGGCCATTTAAGTCATTCAGTCACGTTTATATGTCGTCTACCCGCTGATGTATCTGAACTTGATGTTGTTAATGGTAGTTATACGTACAGAGGAAAAATCTTCGATTTTGTTGATTATCGTTCTTTTTGTTGTTCACTATCGGCGATTTTAAATGATGAAGAATTTTCTGTGGTTCTAAAAAACGTTGCTGACTTTGTTCAAGATATGCATATCTCTATGAAAACAAAAACGGGATGGAATGAGTTTTTTGCAACAGAAATCTAACAT
>CAZWBV010000347.1:0-2591 GCA_964632225.1 uncultured Gammaproteobacteria bacterium
TGTAGAAGATTCTGGTCTTGATGTCACAGACGAAAACGCTGAACGCATTGGCGTTTCGATAGGATCTGGCATCGGCGGTGTAGCAGGTATTGAGAAAGGTTACGCCAATTTTTTAAAAGGCGGTCCAAGAAAAATATCTCCCTTTTTTGTACCAAGTAATATCATTAATATGATTTCCGGTAATGTGTCTATCATCCATGGCATGAAAGGCCCGAACATGGCGCTAGTGTCGGCGTGTGCCACCGGTACACACAGTATTGGTGAAGCAGCCCGCACAATCGAATACGGCGATGCAGATGTCATGGTTGCAGGGGGGGCTGAAATGGCCACATCACCCAGTGGTTTGGGCGGTTTTTGCTCAGTACGCGCGTTATCGACTAATAATGAAAACCCGCAGGGTGCGAGTAGGCCGTGGGATAAAGATAGAGACGGATTTGTCTTAAGCGATGGTGCTGGCGTTGTTGTGCTTGAAGAGTTGGCGTTTGCCAAAAAACGAGGCGCACGTATTTATGGTGAATTGCTTGGCTATGGTATGAGTGGTGATGCGTATCACATGACCGCACCTGAAAAAAGTGGCGACGCTGCAAGACGTTGTATGGACAGTGCGTTAAGGAACGCTAATTTAAATGCAGATGAAATTGATTATATAAATGCACACGGTACGTCGACACCGGCAGGTGATTTGGCCGAGACAATTGCCACTAGAGGCACCTTTGGCGAGCACGCCAATAAAATTGCCATTAGTTCAACGAAATCCATGACGGGTCACCTGTTAGGGGCCGCAGGTGGCATTGAAGCAATTTTTTGCGCTCTGGCAATACGGGATCAAGTTGCGCCACCCACAATTAATCTGGATACCGCAGATCCTGAATGCGATTTGGATTACGTGCCGCATACCGCACGCAATATGAAAATAGACACCGCCATGTCAAATTCATTTGGCTTTGGCGGGACAAACGCGACTTTAGTTATCAGAAAATTTTCCAGTTAGTTTATCTCTCAAATTAGTGTACCTCTCATAGACAAGTGAAACCGGATTTTCCTGATTCATTTACAAATAAAAGTAACGATGATGGAATTTGTATCCGTGATGTTGATTTGTATCAAGCGCTTTTTCCTCAATGCTTTCTTTCTCTGCATAAGGCTAACCCAAAACGTTACCCGCATTTATTGGAAAGTGTCGCAAAAGGGTCTTCCCATGCCCGATTTGATATTCTTTTTGCTTTTCCTGGTGACGTTTTGGAAATGTCTTCGGATTGCTCAATTAAGAAAAATGGTCAGGTTCTACACCACCATGACGTGCTCAGTCTTTTTGATATACTTTGGGCGGAATCGGCAGAGAAAAAATGCAATAACCCGGAGATTCCCTTTAGTGGCGGCTGGTTTGTTTTTCTCGCCTATGAGTTAGCCGCAGTCATTGAACCGGGTTTACAGTTAAACAATTTACCGTTAAACAAAGCGACACAGCAAACACCTGTAGCAGTATTTACCCGAATTCCCGCAGCGATTATCCTTGATCACGTACTTGAGAAAGTAATCCTGGTTGCTGAGGAAAACAAAACGGAATTACTTGATCTAATGCTTGAAGACTTACTGTACCAAGAAAAAAGCCTGTACCAAGAAAAAAGTACAGGGGCTTTGACCGACGTTGACATTTTACATGGGCTACAGTTAGAGGCGTTACAGGAAGATGATGCAAATAATTATATCAGTTCGGTGAATAAAATAAAAAATTATATTACCGAAGGCGATGTATTTCAGGTTAATCTTTCCAGGAGGTGGTTGGGAAAAATAAAAAAAGAGACATCAGCCACAGACATCTACGAGCGGCTCAAACATCATAACCCAGCACCGTTTGCAGGTATCTCAATCCACGGCAACATGCGTATTATAAGTTCTTCACCAGAGCGGTTGGTTAAAGTGAAGCGCGGTATGATTGAAACTCGTCCTATAGCAGGGACACGACCGCGCAGCACCCAGTTTTTTGTTGATAAGCATTTATCCGCAGAACTCATCGCGGACCCCAAAGAACGCGCAGAGCACATTATGCTCATTGATCTGGAGCGAAATGATTTAGGACGCGTGTGTATACCCGGTAGCGTAAAGGTAAATGAATTAATGGTGGTCGAATCTTATCCACATGTTCATCATATCGTGTCGAATATTCAGGGTGAACTGCAAAAAGGCATTACACCTGGAAAGGTGATTCGCGCTGTCTTTCCAGGCGGTACCATTACTGGCTGTCCTAAGGTCCGGTGTATGGAGATACTCGCAGAACTAGAGGAAACGGCCCGTGGGCCTTATACTGGTTCAATGGGCTATATTAATCACGATGGCAGTATGGATTTGAATATTCTGATTCGGACAATCGTGTTGTACAAGGATGAACTGGTGTTGCAAGCAGGTGGTGGTATTGTCGCTGATTCTGATAGCGAAATTGAATTGAATGAAACACGTGCCAAAGCGCGTGGTTTGTTATTGGCCCTTGGTTTGGTTCTTGATTAGGTTTTTTGCTTTTTTTGCTTAGTTTCGATAAGTTTGGACAAGGAGCTGACTCAATACATGGTACCTGACTCTGCCCTGGCGTCAAC
>CAZWBV010000348.1:0-2578 GCA_964632225.1 uncultured Gammaproteobacteria bacterium
GTCAGACGGGATGAATCGACAGTCAAGAATGTGAAGTTATTCATTTACAGACCCTTAGGATACCAATACCGAAAACAAAAAGAAACGCATCCACACTGTGTTTTTCTCAGTGAGACCCGTAAAGAAGTTAGGTACACACAACCAATGCCAACGTGCCTATCTAATTTTAGTCGTAAATTACCGGTCCGTAAATCGGCAAATGATTGCACATAACTCATACGCCAATACGTATACAAATAATATTGGTACCAGGGTGAAAAATTATTCTTCAGAATCACCGTCATCGAGTTGAACAACCTGACGACCCCGGTAGTAACCCTTCGGTGAAACATGATGTCGTAAATGTGTTTCTCCCGTTTCAGAATCAATTGAAAAGGTAGGGTTCGTCAATTTTTGATGCGCACGGCGCATACCTCGTCGCGAGGGTGATTTTTTGTTTTGTTGTACTGCCATATCATTTTGCTCCTTACAAAAACTGTTTTAAAAAACAGTTGATTTCAATATATCTGTTTTCAATACATCATTGTCAACATATTATTTTTTGTTCTTTACTTTCTTATTCTTGAGCTTAATTTGTGCCAATACAGCAAACGGATTTTCCTGCTTATCTTCACCTTCACCGTCTTTATTGTTACTGTTGTTGTTGCTATTGATGCCAAAGTGTTTTGCAGCGTTTTCGCATACTTCTTTTTCTTTTGTAAGATCGTGAAGTGGCGTATTGGGCATCGCCAAAATTATCTCATCTTCTATAATGTCCAATAACGAAACTTCATCTGTTTCAACCAGCAATGGTTCGTATATCGTTGGCAGTTGATCGGCCTGTTCGCGTTTCCTAATAATGCCTAACATCACCTTTGAATCAACAACATAATCCATTGTCTGCAAACAACGTTGACACACTAACTTTATATTCGCGTGTATTTGCCCACGAATATTTCTTATTTTAGAATGGTCGACACTTAATTCCAATGCTATGTCGACTTGCCCCTGCGTTGAAGCAAGCAGCGAACTTAAACGCGCCATATCGTCCAGAGACATTTGCCCCGAAAGGCGCTCAGACCGGTTTGCGAGACGAACCGGATCGATATACTGCGGCATCGCATCCATCATAGGCGGGGAATAATATCGGTTGTCTGTTGACCTGTCAAAGGGAAAATTCATATAATTCAGTGCCCTGCCATGCGCGCTGGGGAACACAAATACCTTATTTTTCAGTCTAATCGAGACTCATTCCTGGCGTAACTTTCCCGATGAAGGTCTATAATGGTACTAATCCTCCCAAATTCATAAGGTTAAGCCTTGATCAAAAAGATACTTATAGCAAATAGAGGTGAAATTGCCGTGCGAATTGCCCGCGCATGCACCGAAATGGGCATTAAATCGGTCGCTATTTACGCGGATGCGGATCGCCATGCGCTTCATGTGAAAAAAGCGGATGAAGCCTATAGCTTGGGGCCTGACACAGTAGCCGGTTACCTGAATGCACACCGAATTGTGAATTTAGCCGTTGCCACTGGCTGCGATGCCCTGCACCCCGGTTATGGCTTTCTTTCTGAAAATCCGCAATTGGCTGAAATCTGCCAGCGGCGCAATATTCGTTTCATTGGCCCGGATTCGAAAATCATTCGCCACATGGGTGACAAAATCATGGCGAGACAAAGTATGATTAAGGCCGGTGTACCCGTGACACCTGGCAGTGATCATAGCTTACAAAATCTTGGTGAAGCCATCAAATATGCTCACAAAATTGGTTATCCCGTTATGCTCAAAGCAACGACGGGCGGCGGCGGCCGGGGTATCCGCCAATGTAAAAATGAAGCAGACTTAAAACGTAGTTTTGATCGGGTCGTCTCTGAAGCAACCAAAGCATTTGGCAGCGCAGATGTGTTTATCGAAAAATGTGTTGTCAACCCCCGGCATATAGAAGTACAGATCCTCGCTGACCATCATGGTAATGTCATCCATTTATTCGAACGTGATTGTTCAATACAGCGGCGTCATCAAAAATTAATCGAAATCGCACCCTCCCCACAATTAAATGATGAACAAAGAAAAAAAATCTGCAAGCTGGCCGTATTGGCGGCGAAAAAAGTAAACTATCGCAATGCTGGCACGGTTGAATTTCTCTTAGATCAGGATGACAACGTCTATTTCATGGAAATGAACACCCGTTTGCAAGTAGAACATTGTGTGTCAGAAGAAATAACCGGCATTGATATCGTTCAGGAACAAATTCGGATTGCTGATGATTTGCCTTTACGCTATAAACAACATGACGTTAAACGGCGTGGTTACGCGATGGAGTTTCGCATCAACGCGGAAGATCCCAAAAATGATTTCCTGCCCAGTTATGGACGTATTACCCGTTACTTTGCGCCTGGCGGTCCAGGCGTGCGCACCGACAGTGCCATTTACACGGGCTATGAAATACCCCCCTATTATGATTCGATGTGCGCAAAACTTGTGGTCTGGGCGTTGACCTGGGAAGACTTGCTTAACCGGGCTGCACGTGCGCTCCACGATATGGGCGTGTATGGCGTAAAGACGACAATTCCTTATCATTTGGAAATACTTAAAT
>CAZWBV010000349.1:0-2571 GCA_964632225.1 uncultured Gammaproteobacteria bacterium
CGGCTTTTTTTTGCACAAGGATGTGCTTATGCCGTGAAGCCCATGGACGGGCGAGAACGGCTTTGCACAAGGATGTGCTTATGCCGTGAAGCCCATGGACGGGCGGAAACGGCTTTGCACAAGGATGTGCTTATGCCGTGAAAGCCCATGGACGGGCGGAAACGGCTTTTGCCCTGAATAGCGTCTTCAAACCCCCAAAAACATCCCAGAATACGATACAATCCACAAACAATGTATGACCTCTTCAACACAACAAAACTCGTTCTACTCACCGTTCTCCTCACCCCACTGTATTGCGGTGCCAAAATAATCAATATCCCCAATGATTTCACAACCATTCAACAAGGGATTGATGAGGCCAGCGATGGAGATGATATAGAGATTGAACCAGGCACATATGAAGAAAACCTAACATTAAAAAGCAACATCGTACTACACGGCCTGGAAACAGCGCGCACAATCATCGACGCACCCAACAGTAGCCCGGCGATAAGTCTCAATAACAACACCAATGTCACTATTCAAAATCTCACGTTCACCAGTTCAACAATCGGCATCCAAATAACCAACAGTACCAGCAACATTACGATTACCAACAACGTGTTTGTGCTGGGAACCAATACCACACCCAATGGCACTGCCATCGACGTAACCGACAATATCTCTGATGTCAGTATTTTGTTCAATACCTTTTACGGCAACAGTATCGCAGTAGACCGTAATTCTGATTTATCGATCGAAAATAATATTTTTTCCGACAACACGACAGATATCCAAAGCGGTTTCTCTGAAGCCAATAGCCATTTCAATTGTTTCAAATCAGCCACGACGACAGGCGCGCATGCCAAGGACAGCGCAAAGATTTTATTTGCCGATGTCGCACTAAAAGATTTTCACTTACAAGCTGTCTCTACTCCCTCCACCAAATGTATTGATATGAATAACCTCAACGGTATTCTTGATGTTATCGACAACACCATCGCTGACTCGGGCGCTTACGGTGGTGATCAAGCCGACGTGTCCCCGTATCCACCGCAAAATGTATTATTAACGCTCAGTAATACACCCGCAGCACCCATAATCACCATTAATTGGGATGCCAATCTTTCCTATTTGGTGGAAGATAAAGACAACGCGGACCAAGGTGGCTACCGGGTTTTTTATGGTTTTAAGCAACCCGGTCTTCCTTACGACGGCATAAACGACACCGCAGGAAATTCACCTATTGATGTCATCCCCTTGGCAAATACACAAACATTAACCGATCTAACACTGCCTGATCCTGTAATAACGCCGCCAGTCATAAGCATCTCCCCCAGTTCACAGACCCTCGATGTAAGCTGGACGGCCAACCCGAATGTGACAAACTATACCGTAAATTACGGTATAGCCAACGTAACAGAGAATACCGAAACGACGCGGGACACATCCCTTACCATTACTGGCTTGACGAATAACACCACTTACCAAATCAGGGTTACAGCCCATTTTCAACCGACGTATTATATTGCTGTTACAACCTACGATAACACGGGAGCGGGTATAACAGATGCGAACGAAAGTGATTTTTCGCTGGAAAAATCCATCGATATAGGCACCCAAACCGATACACCCTCAAGTATCGTCACATCAATACCGGAAGAAGTCGTCGCTTTTCCGAATTTGCCGGGCGAAGGTTGCTTTATTGCGACTGCAGCGTTCGGCTTTTACTCAGCACCGCAAGTGCAGATATTGCGTGACTTCCGTGATCAATTCTTACTAAACAACCAGGCAGGTAGAGTATTTGTCGATTGGTACTACACCTATGGTCCCGTCGCCGCACACTATTTAAATACTTACCCGGAATTGAAACCTATTATCAGGGCATTATTATTTCCGCTTATTTATTTCGCTAAATTCTTACTCACTGCATCAAGTGCCTTACAATGGCTGGTCGCGCTGTCATTGATGATTTTAATGATTGTTTTCATGCCTTCTTGGTATAAAAAACCGAATAAACAATCGCAATGAAAATTACAACGAATAAATTAGCTCAGCGCGTCTCGCTGATTCTGATATCGGTTTTTCTGATAAGCGCGGCCCATGCCAAATCGATAGACAAAGAAAACGCTGTCGTGGAGAAACCAAGCTGGGCACTAGAATTCAAGATCGGGCGCTTTGCGCCGGATATTGATAATTGGGAAACATTTTATGGAAACGATTATACGCATGATTTAGCCGGGGCGTTCTCATATAAACTGTTAGAGAAAATTGAATTTGGCCTGCAAGGCAGTTGGATCAGAGACCGCGGACAAGGCTTTTTACCCAGCAATAATGTTAATGGGGGCAGGGTAAAATATCAGTTGTTTCCTCTGAATGCATTTGTATTATTCCGCGGGATATATTCACCCAATCAATGGTTCGTGCCGTATATCGGTGGCGGTTTCTCAAGGACGTATTACAGAATAAATATCGAAAATCAAAGCAGCATTGATGGCGCTGAAAATGGCACACACTATCGCGCTGGTATTCAGTTTTTGTTGAACAATATTTATAAAAAGGCACACGCAATTTAAGAAAATCGTATGGTAT
>CAZWBV010000350.1:0-2566 GCA_964632225.1 uncultured Gammaproteobacteria bacterium
AACATAACAATTTGATATTTTTTCAAGGCGCGGACCCATCGCAACAATGAAGTCACACAAAGGGGCAACAACCGATGATTTATAACGTTCTTTATTTTCTTGGAACCAGTCTCGATTATTATTTTTAGATAAATCTTTGAGGAACTTCATAATATCTTTAGGAAACCCTGGAAAAGACGCGTCTATTTTTTTAACTTTGGATTTTTTGACCGAGATAGTGTTTGTTTTTTTCGTCACCATCCCATTATACTTTTTAATTGCAGTTCCGACAACTAGCGCACCACCACGATTGAAATGTCATCTATATACCAACCGTCTTTTACCCCGGCTTTGTCAGGTGGCTGATATAAATAAAACCCTAATCGAATAGTCTTTTTTGCATAATTTGATAACCCGGATGCAGATATTCGCCATTGCCGGGAAAACCCGGATTGTACAGACAATGTTTTCCAATTACTCCAAGCACCCGGTGACATTTCAACAGAAATTTGCAATTTGGCGAGATCGCCCAGGTGCAACGCATACCAGTGAACAAATTTAAATTGCACTCGCTCGCTATTGCTAAGTTCAGGTATTGTGATCGCCGGACTAATCAAGCGACTTTCAACATAATCAGAATAAGGCCCGGACAATACGGTACCCGCACATTGAATGCTTTTATAACAGCTCTCTTTTGGTCTCACTGATGATCTGCCAATTTCCCACTGACCATTATCGACCCACCAACCATTGTATCCATTTTCAAAGCCATAGGCATAAATGACCGACTCGTCAACTTTCTTTTTTTTGTTTTTATTGCCGCTATTGTTATTTTGCTGCTTGTTTGGATTGAGATCGACCGCGAAATTCGCCTGGCCACCCCGCTGAGTTAGCGCATTTACCCCACCCGTGGAAGACAAATCCTCATTACTGCGCTGCGAAATGGCAAGGTCTTCTGACAACGGCACAACTTGCTTCTCGCGAGAATTGGCTTGTGAATCCATTAGTTCATTATTCTGTTGCACTTGAGCATTGACAAACACAATACTATCTTGCGCTGCTGAGGAGATACCGCCTTCTACATCCTTAAACCAAACATTGACGTACACCTCTTCACCAGACCTATAATCGTGTTTGAAATTGTAACTAATGACGCCTTTATAACGCTTATCCTCGTTTATGGTTTTCCAATTCCAATCCTCTTTAGATTGAGATCCAATCAACGTCTGTTCTTTTGTATCGCTATCATTTATGTAATACCCCGCAATGCCCACGTCATCTTCTGCGGAAATATTCAAGGTGACGGTCTTGACATTGGTTTCCAAAGCACCGCTATCAATAAAATTGACGGCGGTTGTATTATTAGGCGGACTCAATTTATTTTTATCGTCATGTTCAGTCAAATCAGATTCTACGCTATTTTTTTGATTTTTCTTTACATTCGTCGTGAGATTGGCTGGTGTTTCAGATTGTGATACGACGAACACCGAAACAGGAATTATTTGCTGGCCACCGCGATAAACAAGCTTAATCTCTGCCTGTTTTTTACCAGGTAATAAATTAGTACGATCAATTTGAATGCTAATTTTATGAGGTGCTTTTGAGACGATGCCTTTTGTTTCAGAAAACGAAATCCACGACTGATTTGCTGAAATAACCCACGCCAGCGGATCAACATGACTGTTACTGATACTAAACTGGATGATCGACTGACTACTGCCAAAATCGATCTCCGCAGGCATGGTCGTTAAACTGATAGATATTTTTTTTTCGCTGCATGCGGCACTCGTCAATACCAACAAGAGTAACGAAAACAACAAAAACAGCGATACAGATCCATTGTTGCAGAGAGAGAAAAAGCCTGTACGCCTTTTTGCTGTTAGGACCATCCGGGTTGTTGCGTTGATGTACATTGATAAACGATACCGCATAAATTAACTAAAAAATTGCCGCAAAACAGGCAATTTACCGCCTCAGGTTTTTCCTGGGCTACCTGGCAAGAACAATTCTAGCAAATCATTTAAATATCGACGACCGCGTTCCGTAGGCCGAATACGTGTTAAATTTCGTTCAATTAGCCCCTTTAATGTCGCTTCTTTTAATTGTTCTTCCACCGCCAGGATGGGCAAACCGACATGCTCACTAAATAACCGGGTTTCAAATCCATCGACTAAACGCATGGCATTAAGCATAAATTCAAACCCGGCATCATGACGTGATAATGTTTTCTCGCCACCGATATGCTCATTAATCGCCACTTTATTTACATAATCTTGTGGTTGCTTCACTTTCCAATAACGATAAATGCGTTGCTCACTTGCATTGGATATTTTTGCGTGTGCGCCAGCACCAATTCCAAGATAATCACCAAACTGCCAATAATTCAGATTATGTCGACATCGCGCATCCGGGCGCGCATAAGCTGACACTTCATACTGCTGATAATCGTGCTGTTTTAGTAACGCCTGACAAGCAAACTGAATTTGATCGATTGACTCGATTTCGGGTAAAGTGGGCGGGTGCTTATGAAAATACGTGTTCGGTTCGACGGTCAATTGATAATAAGAAATATGCTTTGGGTTTAAAT
>CAZWBV010000351.1:0-2553 GCA_964632225.1 uncultured Gammaproteobacteria bacterium
CATCGTCGATATGAAAATCTATCAAGTCTTTTATCTGCCAGCGAATTGCAGCACGTAGTTCAACAAGTGGAACGTCGGGTGCTTCAATGCTAAGAATACTGTAATCATCTAATTCCATAACAGTACGGCAAGTCTGCTTACTCAAACCATACTGTTTTACCTTGTCAGCGAGTAATTGGCCATTTGCAATACCCCCTCCCCAGGCCAAATAATCATAGGTTTCCAATTTCGGGCGCTCACCTTCCATATTCGCGGTGACCACAACCAAACCCTGGGGGCCTGGCACCACCGCCGCGACCGTTTTATTGGCGGGTCTCTTTATAACGGAGTTTATGAATGAGTTTATCAATGAAAAATTTGAAAATGAAAACATCGCCCTACCCTATTTTTATGTTGTATATTTTCCACTCGCTAATTGTGTCTTCTGATTCCAACAGCATGATGTTGCCCACGAAAACCGCTATTATTCGCTACGGGTATATATTAATATCGGCAATTGACTAGACTGCTTGAGCCGTTTCTCGCTTATTTTATTATGGGCTTTCTCGCTGCTCTTTACGGGCTTTCTCGCCAACTCTTTACGGGCTTTCTCGCCACTCTTTACGGGCTTTCTCGCCAATATAAATAACGGTCATCACCGCGAAAGATACCAAACGTGGCGGTGGCATTCGGCGTGCCGTTCAACCACGCATCCCAGCTGAAATTCACCGTCGTCACGCCGCCTGTCGCACCCGCATCCGCCGTTAATTGCACTGCCAAATCTCCCTCGCCGTTCACCAGCGATACCGCGCTACCCGGCGTAATGCTGGTTGTTATCCCGTTGTCAACTTGGGTATAAGTATAGCCAGTACAGTTATCCACCGCATTGACGGCCCAACCTGTTGCCACGTTGACGTAATTGCGCACCACCACCGGCATCCTCAGCACATCGTTAATGATCGCATAACTCCCATGCACATCCAGCGCCACTGCCTGACCCGAAAGCTGTTGCGCACCGCTGTTAAATCCAATGGCGGAAATACTAAACCCTTGCGGCGTATCCCCATTATTGGTGTTACACGGGTTCGCCGTCGCGTCATAACACACACCGTCGGCATCCGCTGGCAGGGTAAAGGTGATATCCACCGCTCCCATAAACGGCACCGTTTCCAGTGAACTGGTATCGTAGGTGAAGTCACCATTAAAGAGGGCGCTACCTGCACCTGCACAATTAACACAACTTAACCCAACATGCCCTGCTGCACTGCCATCCAGGGAGGCGGTTGCGGGTATCGCACCATTATGTGAATAGCTTTCACTGAAATCGCCCAACTGCCACCAAACAGCGTCGTAGTTTGTCGTCGTCGCACCGCCTGCCGCGCGCGCGGTGACCGTGACTGTCGGCACCGTGTTATAACCAAAGCGTTGTCGCATATACGTAAAACTGCCACATTGTGTCGCCAAATCAGCTGCGGTGGCGCTAATCTGAAAATCGGCTGGATAAAAACGCCCGATATTCGCAGACACCGTCCCGGTCACATCACCTGCGCCAAGGTAATCTGCATCAAAGACACTGGGCGTCAATGTGATAATACCGACCTCCGGCCAACCAAAGTCTGTGCCTGTGTCAACGCCATTAACAAAACCGTTAAAACCCGTGGAAAAACTGATCGACGGATTCGTCACACCGCCCGCAGCAACCAGTGTCGAGGTCAGCAGCACAGACTCTGCTGCACTTTCCTGGCCATAATTGGGTGTTGGATTTCCCACGCTGTTAACCGCAGTGACCGTCACCGTCATATTTTCACCTGCGCCGATAAACGCCGCGCCGCTTTCATCGATAGCCGTACCTGGATTCGGAAAACTATCACTGCTACGCAGAATATTACTCAATACAAAACCAGCGGGCCTGACGATAAAGGCGTTACTGTTGCCGGCAATGCCATTGGGCAAATCAGGATTGCCTGTTGTGTCGTCTTTCATTGCCAACGTCATCTGGCCGACGTCTGCATAATTTACTGTAATGGACGCCTGACCGTTGCTAAAAGAAACGGCTTGTGGCACAGACGCGACTTCAGACGTGGCCACATTGCTGCCATCCACGGCCACTTGTCGCGTGCCGCTGGCTGGATTGTTATAGGTAGACCAAAAATTAATGTTTTGCCCACCGTTGTAGGATTCAATAATACCGCAGCTGGCATCTGTGGGTGTTTGTCCATAAGCGGCGAGGTATAACGTAAAGTTAGTCGCCGCGGTTTGCGCTGGAATGAGTGTGTTGATCACACCCGGCGGTGGGTTACTCAGCGCGGCGGCCGTGACGGTGATGCCACTGGGTGAAAACAGCAAATTACCTTCAAGGTCATCATCTCGCGTTGCGCCTTCATACACATCTATATCGATACTGGCTGCCCCACTTTGATAATTGAGATCGAATAACGCGATACCATTATCGGTCGTATCGAAAGTATAGGTTGCAAGACCATCGGCTGGTGTGGCGTCACTAAAATTTGCTGGCATGCCCGTATTGAGGGTCCAGGTGCCGCTACCGCTTTGTGTATCCAGTATGATCGTGCC
>CAZWBV010000352.1:0-2520 GCA_964632225.1 uncultured Gammaproteobacteria bacterium
ATTTTCTCCTGAAAGTACTGCTGAGCTATGTTGCAAAGCAACGAAAAATAGTAACATATTAAAACAGGTGTAGAGACCTGGCAGTAAATTATTTTTCATATTTGCGTGATAGGTAATTTTACTATTTTGCTGAGTGAGATCGTACCGTTTTTAACGATTAAAAAATAAAATTGGATATGGTCGCCTGGATTAATTAATATTATTCCATATTTCTGTTAGGAACCATGAAGTTTGGATCAGGGGGAGGGGGGAAATCTATTGGTGGCCCCTCTGTTGGTATTGGTGGCATCGGCGGCATTTGAAACCCAGGATCGATCGTACCCGGATCAACAGGATGTGTTGGATCAAAAGGCTGCCCTGGATCAAATGGGATTGGTTCGACAATAATCATCCTGCTTCCAGGAAAGGTCTGGTTGTCTGCACTCGGAATATTTTCTGACGTGGCAGGTGCAATAATGCTTTTAATACCTATTTGATTAAGTTCGGGAAGTTGAATGTTCTGGATTATATCAGCCGGTATCTCTTCCGGCCCAATAACCTGCATTGTTACGTCGCCTAGATCACCAAAGTTATCAGCAACACAAACGTTTCCATAAGAGACCAGCACAAATACCACTGTCACTGTTATTAGAAATCGATCCATTAGAAATCGACTATTATTTATCAGCATAAGTTTTACTCTTATTTTATTTACTTATCGTTACCGACTTGTGGTAAAAACGAAGCCGCAAACATAAGTCGTGGATTTAACTGACGTTAACGCCCATAAAACGCAACGATACACCATTGTTATGACGGCCGTTATCGTCATTTGAATCCAGTTGGACCTTGAAAGTTTTAACATCCTTTATATGTTCAAGACTCATAATCAAAATACCTGAGGTTGCAGACCGGGCGATCACGGGTACAGAGATGAGATTTTTTCCTTGCTTAAGGTTGCCGCGCCATTTTAACTTTCGCTTTCCGGAGAAGCCTTGTAATTCGATTTCTGGTGGTATTTCGATAGAAAATGTCACGTTTTCCAAATGCTGTTTCGACTTGAATAATAAGCCTATCGTATGGGGCTCATGAAGCGTTGGTAATGAAAAGTGGGTCAGAATCGGATTTTGATCAGGTACGCGAATGGTAACAGGGTTTAGGCCAGGTATTATGGCTAAAACAGCAAGTGATGCTGCGATGGCACTGATGGCAATAGACCAGCGTCGACGCCTTATCCGAGATGCGTTTTTCTTGGATTTTCTAGCCCTTATAATTTTGTCTGCTAAATCCGGACTTGGTTCTGGAATTTGAGATTTAGTTGATGCGATTAACTGTATCAAATCTGTGCGTTGCTGAAAATTCTCTTTGCACAACGAACACTGAGCGATATGATTAATGACCTTCTTATGCTCTGTTTCATTAAGATAGCCATCAATACAATCATCGATATTTGAACGTATATCTGAACAATTCATGTCATCACCTGTTGTTATATAGAACGCTTAAAATGCTAAAAGAGTTCCTTTTTTCTCAGCATATTCTTTAGTTTGCTCCTGGCCCGATGCAGGCGTGATTTCAGCGTCCCAAGTGGAATACCCATAATCTCCTCTAATTCAGGCAATGTATAGCCTTCTGCATCGTGTAACGTAATTAGCTCTTTTTGATCTTTATTCAATGTTTCAAGTGCGCTTAGCAGGCTTTTCCTAAGATAGTCTTGTTCCAGGCAGTTATAGGGTCCACACTCTTTCGTGACCGCGCTTGTTAATGGGTCTGAATTTATATGCCCCGATTCATCCGTATGTTGATCACGGTGTAGTTCAACAATGGGAGAACGTTTATCTTTTCTCCAGTTTTTGACGAAAATCCGATACAGAATAGTCGACAACCAGGCGCGTGGATGTTTTACGTAATCAATATTCTGATTTTCAGGCGAAAGCGTAATAAATAATTCCTGAACCAGATCTTCCGCCGACGCTTTTGATCCAGTCAATCTGTATGCGAAATTATATAAATACTTTGTGTTCTTTATGATTAACGTTTCTACACTTGAATCGGTGAATTCATCCATTTTTATTACTGACTCACAATTCAATGCCACAAAATAACGACTCAATGTATTAACATTACATAACCAAGGTAATGATAGAAATAGCTTTTTAGGGTTAATTGCACGATTGTGTCAGCTTAACCTTATTAGTAAACATTTAAGACCTGTTTGGTTCCAATTATTTAATGTGTGAGGAAAAACAATCTATTAGGATATAATAATGTTTAATATTGGTCAGCATCCGGCCAATAGCAGGATTGCCCCAACTTAAACGATACCCGTAGCGTTTGGGATTTAGGTGTAAATGTGCGTCCTATTTATTTCCTGGCAAGGCTGCCGCGTCCTCGGTAATTGCTCCTGCATTACTCTACCTCCTGCATGCAGTCGTGCTATCGTCTCTTACCTCCCTCCCTGTAGGCACGAAATGACGAGTAATAGTCGCTCTATTGCGAGCTTCTATTGCAAGGAGTCAACGCAGCCAGGGAATAAAGAGG
>CAZWBV010000353.1:0-483 GCA_964632225.1 uncultured Gammaproteobacteria bacterium
ATACCTGATTAACATACTTGCAGTAATTACCAGGAATAACCGAGGCAAATTACCGAAGCATGTTGTATACCTATATTGAAGTAAGAATTTCAACCCAATTCACGTATTAAACGAATTGACTTTTGGTTACTTACTCCAGTTTTTGTCGATTTGTAATCGCAAATCCCGACGCAAGCACCCACACAAATTTCCTGATTAAATTGTTAAAGAGCATGCCAAAAGGGTTCCCCTCTTGACCGAAGAGCGCACATTATACAGAGCCACTTCAATGCGTCAATCAATTTATGACAAAAATATTAAAAACTTATCGGCCTAAATTCAAAATCGCAAGGCTGTGCACATTATAGGTATTAGATAGGAAATGCTACTGATTTTAATAATATTTTTAATCCAGGCGCATTAACAGACAAACAGACCAATATTAACCCAAATCACGCACCTCCTACCCGCCAATTAGATAATCTTCGACCTGTTCGGCAAATT
>CAZWBV010000353.1:493-814 GCA_964632225.1 uncultured Gammaproteobacteria bacterium
CGCTATACCCATCGCAGCCCAAGGAGAGAATTTCATCTCGATCACCCGTCATGGCTTTTGCCGTTAGTGCGACAACCCTTGGTGCAGCATTGCTCTGTTTTATCAATTTTGTGGCGTCAAGGCCGTTCATCACTGGCATCTGCACGTCCATTAATATCAATTCAAAGACATGCTGCCTGGCCACGCTCACGGCTTCCTTTCCATCACGCGCTTCCTTTATTGAATGGCCACGCTGCTCAAGTAAAAAGCGAGCAAGATAGAGATTTTGTGCGTTATCATCGACTATTAAGATAAGACTCATACTATTTTTACTTATCTCTT
>CAZWBV010000353.1:824-2519 GCA_964632225.1 uncultured Gammaproteobacteria bacterium
CTGACTCACTCAATGTGTTAGATTCAACTTGGGCTACCTGTTAGAAACGACCTTCACCGTAATGACTTAACACGCTTGGGCATAATTATTTTATGCATATGGCCAACCGAATCAACAGCGAAGGGTAAACAAATTGTAAATATTGAACCCTGCCCAACTTGACTTTCTACTTTGATCTCACCACCGAGCAATGACAGAAATTCCTTACAAATGGTCAGGCCCAAACCCGTCCCCTGATATACGCGCGTATCGCTACATTCCACTTGGTGAAACGCATCAAATATGCCTTCAAGATGTTCACTATCGATGCCGACCCCGGTATCTTTAACCACGAAAATTGCATCTTCACCTTGCTGCCTGCACGACAGTGTTACACACCCCTGCTCGGTAAACTTCAGCGCATTACTCAATAAATTAACTAACACCTGGCGCAGTTTCTTTGGATCAGTATATAACGTGGCTGGCGCTTTTTCAGCTTCTATAGTTAATTGCAGCCCCTTCTGCCGCGCCTGCACTGACATAAGTTCCTCCAGTTCTCCGAGCAGAGTATGGACATTTAATTGCGACTTGTTTATGTCAAGTTTCCCGGCTTCCACCTTGGAAAGATCGAGCACCTCATTGATCAATTCCAACAAGTGTTTGGCACTGCCGTACACCATATTCAGTTGTTTTTTTTGTTCCGCGTTTACTGGTCCGGCAACACCCTCCTTGATAATGCCGCTAAAACCAATTATAGAATTTAACGGAGTACGCAGTTCATGACTCATATTGGCCAGAAATTCAGACTTCGCCTGTGTTGCAGCAAGCGCGGCATCACGCGCCTGCGCTAATTCTTGTGTACGTTCCTCGACAAGTTCTTCCAGATTATCACGATGTTGTTTAAGTTCGATCTCAGCCTGTTTGCGATCGGTAATGTCGATAAAAGTAACCACTGCACCCACCAGTTCGTTTACCTGATAAATAGGATGCGACCAATATTCAGCCGCAAAGCTGGTATTGTTCTTGCGCCACAGTATCTCACTGTCGATATGTGTCGTCTCGCCCCGCTTAGTGGACCGATATATAGGACAATCTTCACCCGGGTAGTACACGCCGTCCTCGCGGGTATGATGGATCAGTTGATGCATGTCCTGGCCAAGCAAATCGTTTATATTGTCGTAACCCAACAGTTTAAGGCAGGACGGATTCGCAAATGTACATCTACCTTGTCCGTCTATCCCATAGATAGCCTCCACCGTTGAATTCATTAATAACTGCACCTGATCCTGACTCGCCTTTAACGCCACAAAAGATTGGTTGATATTACTTTGCATTTCATTTATAGCATCTACTACAAAATCAAGCTCGTCCACTTGATGGTCATCATTCGCTTTGCGGTCAAGCAATAGTTTTTTTTCATTATTAACGTCTAGTGCGCGAGTGAAGTTTGCGATGCGAATTAAATGCCGTGTAGTCAGCTTGTAAAAAACAAAAAGAATAAACCCGGCCACCAAAAAAGTTTTAATGCCATTGTTAACCAATATCACCCAGACCTTGTCAATCAGACGTTGATATACACCCGAAAGGCTCGCAACGATGGTTAAGGTGCCGATTTCGATATCCCGGCCACGGTGTGTGTACACCATCGGATATTCCCGAGAAATAACCTCCTTGTCCTGCCTGTCTCCTATAGAGACCCATACTTTATCCTGGTCC
>CAZWBV010000354.1:0-2507 GCA_964632225.1 uncultured Gammaproteobacteria bacterium
GCAAAGAGAGACTGGGTCACCACACGCGGCAACACCGGCATACTCACTTGGGATAGCTACCATGAGTTATTCGATTCTGTAAAAAAACTTCTAACATCCACAAACAGCGACAAACAAACCGCACAAGCCATTTCTCTTGCTTCAGACTTCAGGAATATTCGCGTATTATTTGTC
The DNA here is from genome assembly GCA_964632225.1 of uncultured Gammaproteobacteria bacterium. Taxonomy (GTDB): domain Bacteria; phylum Pseudomonadota; class Gammaproteobacteria; order SG8-11; family SG8-11; genus JAADIM01. The sequence continues at coordinate 175 of CAZWBV010000354.1, forward strand.
GATGATTCACCCACAGTTCGTGCCTCTTACCGACGACTGCTGATTAGCCACGGCTATGTGGTTGAAACCGCCAGTAGCGCAAAAGAAGCAATGGGAAAAGCGGTCGCCTGCCCCTTTGATTTAGTCATAACAGATTATTTTATGCCTGATGGAAATGGTGATGAATTATGTTCGATGCTAAGAAACAATCCAAACACAACTAATTCCGCAATCGCTATTATAACAGGCACTTATTTAGACAGAGTCATCAAAGATTCACTTGATGCGGGTGCGACGGAATGTATGTTTAAAAGCGAAGCTGATGAGCTTTTCATCGCCCGTGTCGCGGCGATGAGTCGTGCGGTGCAAACGCAAAACGCAATCGTAAAAGACAGGCAACGGCTGGAGGGCATTTTATCCTCAGTTGGCGAAGGTGTATATGGTGTAGATGCCGCGGGTACAATTACTTTCATTAACCCAATGGCGAATAACATATTGGGATTTCTTGACAACAAGACGCTAATTGGTGAATCAGCGCATTCCCTGTTTCATTACGCAAATAACAATGGAGAAACAACAACATTAACCTCTTGTCATATTCAGGAAGCCTATCAATCTGGATCAATAGTTGAAAAAAGCGAAGCGGTGTTTTGGCACAGCTCTGGACATTCTATTGATGTAGAATACACGATAGTGCCTTTATATATTGATGGAGGCCTGGAAGGATCTGTTATTGCGTTCGAAGACATAACACAAAGAAAAATATTGGAAAAAGAACTTTTATGGCAAGCCAATCATGATTCGCTAACAAAACTACCAAATCGATTTTGTTTTGAAAAAGAACTGGATAAAGAGTTTAAAAGCGTAAAGCGCAATAATACTACCAGTGCATTACTCTATCTTGATCTGGATAGATTCAAGTATATCAATGACGTAGCCGGCCATACAGCAGGAGACCGTTTATTAATAGAAATAGGTCAGCTACTGCAATCGCGATCACGGGAATCGGACCTTCTTGCGAGAATTGGTGGCGACGAGTTTGCTATCATATTGCGAAACATAGATATTGAACGCGTCATGCCAGTTGCAGAAAGCATACGCTCATTGATGCACGATTATAGCTTTAACCATGGCGGAAAAACCTATAAAGTTAATTGCAGCATCGGTATTTCTTCACTAGACCATCATGTATCGTCTACGGAAGAGTCCTTGGCCAATGCTGATTTAGCCTGTAACATCGCCAAACGAAAAGGCCGTAATCAGACACACCTTTACCACGTTGATAATGACGAAAAAATTGCCATGGACCTTGAACTGGGTTGGTCATCTAAACTTCGTGAAGCATTATTAAAAGATGAGTTTCTTATCTATTATCAGCCCATCTTACCAATAACCGAAATCGACACAACACAGTTACCGGAAAAAGACGGTGAACTATGGGCACAAATATCCGCTCGCAACACAATGATGAAGTCCCGTTTTGAAGTATTAATTCGTTTACCAGGACCGGACGGTGAAATTATCAGCCCGCATGCATTTTTGCCTACGGCAGAACGATTCAATATGATGCGAGAAATTGATTATTGGGTATTATCCAAAGCCATGAGAGAGTTGGCCAAAATCAATCTGGCTTATAAAAATGTGTCTTTCTCTATCAATTTATCAGGACATACTATGGATGATCATTCACTGCCATCCATGATTAAAAAATTTATTACGCAATATCATTTGAGCCCAAAATCACTGGTTTTTGAAATCACTGAAACGGCCGCGATCGCCAACATGGATGCAGCGAGGAAATTTATAAGCGAAATCAGCGCCTTGGGCTGTCAATTTGCACTCGACGACTTCGGCAGCGGCTTCAGTTCCTTTTCTCATCTTAAACACCTGGACGTAGACTTTATTAAAATAGATGGGCAATTTATACAAAACATAGAAGTCAATGCAGAAGATCAATCAATTGTCTCCTCGATAAACGATATTGCCCATGCACTTGGAAAACAAACAATAGCCGAGTATGTTGAAAGCCCGGAAATTTTAAAATTACTTAAAAGATGCGGCGTTGATTATGCACAGGGTTTTTATGTTTCCCCACCCTTGCCAAACCTGGATAATCTAATAAACTCTAACGCAGATAAAATTGTACATTACGACTTTCAGAACGCAAAGCAATAAATAAAAGGAAACCTTAATGATAAGAAACGTTGCCGCCATTATCTTTAATGTAAGCGACTTGGATAAAGCATGCGATTTTTACAAAAACACACTTAATTTAAATCTCACTTATAAAAACAGTACGTCCGGATGGGCAGAATTCGACATTAACGGTATAAAATTCTCACTCAAAAAAAACA